>DAORHS010000824.1:0-2396 GCA_035438165.1 Prosthecobacter sp. | reverse complement strand
TGCTCGCCCAGGCGCTCGATCAGCTCGATGCGCAGCTTCATCCGATGCAGGGCAATCAGCAACAGCAGGCGCAAAACGGCCAGCAACAACAAGGCCAGGGACAACAGCAGCAGGCGCAGAACTCGCTCAATCAGGCGCAGCAGGCCCAGCAGCAAAGCATGGCCGACTCCCGCAATCAGGGCCAGACGCCCGGTCAGAAACCCAGCCAGCAGCAGATGGCGCAGAATCAGAAGCAGCAGGGCCAGAACACGCAGGCGCAATCCGCCGAGGGCGGAAACCAATCCACCGAACTCCAGGACGGCGTCCTCGGGCAGATGGCCGTTCTCGTGAACGGCGACTGGGGCCACCTCCCGCAAAAAATGGCCGACGACCTCACCGAAGCCACCCGCAGTGAAGCTGCCCCCGAATACCGCGCCGCGATTGAAAGCTACTACAAAGCGATCGCGACGAAGGCGAAGCGGTAATGAATTAAAGCCGCTGACAAGCACAAGGTTCTGTGTTGCTTCTGAATGCTCGTCTGAAAATGACCACTTCACCAGCAACACAGCAAGATTCGCCTCCCGAAAAGCTTCGAGGTGCCTCAACCACTATCCAACTGTGGACGCTTGTGCTCATAGGCTATGTTTTATTGTCACTTGGCATGTGTGGATGTGGCCACACTTCATGGCATGTCAGCATTGTAATCCTGCCCATTTTCGTACGGGCGAGCATGCTATTTTTCAAGAGACCCCGCATGAGCCTGCTTGATCAACTATTTGGAGCTACCTCATACGCATTGGTGTTCGCCCTGCTGCTAAAGAATATTGCCGACATTCTATACTTTGGACACGAACCGCTTCTTCGGTAAGCGACTGGCTCCCGCTGTCGCTTTTCCATGAAACCGTTTCTTCAACTCGCTCAAGCCCGCACACCCGAAGGCGCGGAACTGACCCTGCATGCGCATGACACGCATTTTTACCTGCGGGTGAACCGGCAGCCGTTGATGGGGACGAATGCGTCGGAGTCGGAGAAGGTGCTGGCGCAACTGGCGTGTGCCCGTTTGAGCGGCAAACCGGGCATGCGCGTGCTCATCGGTGGGCTGGGGTTTGGCTTCACGCTGCGGCGGGTACTGGAACTGGTGGGCGAGGAAGCCCATGTGCAGGTGGCGGAGCTGCTGCCGGAGGTGGTGGCGTGGAATCGTGAGTTTTTGAGCACGGTGAACGGCCTGCTGCTGGAGGATGCACGCGTGGAGGTCTGCGTGGAAGATGTGTTTCACGTGATCGCCCGCGCTCCGGCGGCGCATTACGACGCGATCCTGCTGGATGTGGACAACGGCCCCATCGCCATGGTGCAGGATGGCAATGCGCGGCTGTATCAGGCGCAGGGTTTTGCGGCGATCACGCAGGCGTTGAAGCCGGGCGGGCGTGTGACGTTCTGGTCGGCCAGCACGGATCATGCGTTTGCCAAACGTCTCGCCAAAGCGGGCTTCAAGGTCGAAACGGTGGCGGCGAAGGCCTACCCGCAGGCGAAACGCAGCACGCACACGATCTTTGTGGCGGATCGGAAATAAGCCGGCTGACCCGCCTCACGGCACGATCTCGACGGGCGTGCCGACATGGACATGCCGATAAAACTTTTCCGCCATGTGGCCGGGGAGGCGGATGCAGCCGTGCGAAGCAGCGTAGCCAGGGAGGTAGCCCTGGTGCATGCCGACGCCGCCATAGACGCGCATGAAGTAAAACATCTTCGCGCCCTCGAAACGCGTGCCGGGCGGCTTCGGATCTTTGCGGTTGTCGATGTTCTGCATGATGACGTTGCCATCGAAGTCCTCGTAGTCGCCGTAGATGGAGGATTTGTGATCGATGTCCTTGTCGAGGATGCGGTAGCTGCCGGGCTTGGTGTCGTAGCCCTCGGTGCCAGAAGAAATGGGAGATCCACCAGCGAGTTCACCGCCTTTGAAGAGGTACACCATCTGCTCGCCGAGATTGATCACCACGCTCGGCCTGCCGGTCATGTCATCGGCATACCAGAACGAGTCATCCCCCGGGCCAAACCAGCCCATGATGCGGCCATGCACATGCCGGGCCGCGCCGGGCACCTGCTGGGTGAAGAACTTGCGCCCGTAGCGGAAGCCGTTGGTGCCCACCGTCTGAACCGTGGTGCAACTGGTGAGGGCAAGAGCAAGCAGCAGGAGGCGCGGTGTCATGCGGACAAAGAAATGCGCCGGAATTGCCAAAACACAAAACGCAAAAACTCACAACCCGGCGAAATTCATTGCATCCAAACTCACGGCTTCACGAGGAAGAAGGCGCGGAAGGCGTCGAGCAGCGGCTGCGTGGTGACATCGAGGCCGGTGGCTTCGTCGATCCACCGGGACTGCGGATTGAGCAGGTAGTTCTGGTAGGCGGCGGAGGAAG
>DAORHS010000823.1:0-2397 GCA_035438165.1 Prosthecobacter sp. | reverse complement strand
GACCCGGAGGTCATCCGCGCCGGTCTGGAATTCGTCAACGCCCTCGGCGGTGATCCCCGCAACACCATCGCCCTCATCCGGCAGTTGCAGGAAACCGGAGCCGCCACTCCCGACGAGCTGGCCCTGCTGGGAAAAATGCATGCGCGAATCGGCGAAACGTCCAAAGCCAGGGAAGTCCGCGGGCGGCTTCCATTGGAGACACGCCAGACGCCCGATGGCATGGAACTGGAGGCCGCCCTGCTCCTGGCCGACGGTCATGAAGAAGCCGCCGGCCAGTTGCTGCGTGAGGCCCTGCTGCATCGCCTGGAGGATGAGAGCAGCCTGCGACAGCTCGCCGCGATGGATCTCTCCAGCACCGATCCCTCACGCCGCAAGGCCATGCGTGAACGCCTCTGGCGCGTGGCGGGCGGTGGCACACCGCTGTCCCTCACCGCCGTCGAACTGCTGTCTCAAACCAAGGACCTCACCGTGCCGCAGGTGGCGGAACTGCAGCGGATCGTGGACGGGGCCACCTCCACCGGACGTGAGACCGTCGGGCTTCGGGTGCTTTCCGCCCGGATGCGTCTCAGCCCGCAACTGCGCAACGAACTCATCGACCAGGAGCTCCTGCGCTGGAAGAACCACACACCGGCTCAAACCGAACCGCTCGTGACATGGCTCGCGGACGAGCACGAGTATGCGCGCATCCTGCGCATGCTCCCCGTCCAGACCGCCTCGCGCTACACCGATCTCCTGCCGGCGTACGTCGATGCGCTGCGTAGCACCGGCCAATGGCGGGAGCTCAACACCCTCCTCACGTCGGGCGGAATCGACGCCGCCTATCCGAAGCAAAAACTCCGTCTCTGGCAGGTGGAGGCCCAGATTCACCTGCACGCCGACCCCGCCCAGGCGCGCCAGACGCTGTCACGCATCTTTGAAGAAGCCGGACGCGGCGACGACCTCGTCACCACCCTCAAGGCCGGCGGCCTGGCCGAACAGCTCAACCAGTGGGATCTGGCGCAGGCCTGCTACCAGGCCGTCGCCAGCAAGCACCAGCACACCCAGGAGATGATGCTGCCGCGAATCTTCCAGATGGCCGGCTACCAGCACGATGGAGCCACCATGTTCGAGACCTGCTCACGAATGCTGGCCTTGAAACCTGAAAACCTCCGTCTCCTCACGCAAAAACTCTACCTCCAGCTCCTGCTCGGCATCGAACTCGAAATGGCCCAGATGCATCTGCAAAAACTCCCCGCCACCGCAGCCGCTCCTGACGCGGACCACCTCCATCTGCTCCATGCCCTCGCCGCCTACCGGCGGGGCGAGATCGCTCCGATTCGCGAAGCACTCGACCGTGTGGCCAAACCGGAGTCCCTCACTGCGGGAGAACGCGCCGTGTATGCCGCGCTGTTGAAAATCTCCGGCGGCGATGCGGGCCGGGCGTTTCGCATCGCCGAGCGCATCTCTCCGGCGTTGTTGCTGCCGGAGGAGAAGATCTTTTTCCAGCGCGCCTTGTAAGACGCGGCAGGCACCCGCCCGCCCGGGGTTCAGGTTCATCCGGGAAGTGGGTGCGGACTTGACCCAGCCCGGCAATGCATGCTGGAAAGCACTCGAGGGGGGAAGGATCGTGGCAGTCGGCAAGGCCCCTCACCCCAGCCCTCTCCCCCGTTGTTCCCGTAAACCGCAAAGCAAGTCGAGGGCGGGGAGAGGGAGAGCACGTTCGGGCGGTGGCAAAGCGCCCCCCCTCTCCCCGCCCAAGGGGTGACTGCTGATCAAGTCACTTCGGGGAGAGGATGGGTGAGGGGCGTCATGGCCGCTGTGCTGCTGGCCGCTGAATGCCTGCACCCACTTCCCGGGTGAACCGGGATTCATACCAGCGCCGCAATCACCTCGATCTCCACCAGCGCGCCCAGCGGCAGTCCGGCCACTGCCACGGTCGAACGCGCCGGTTTGTGGCCTTCAAACGCCGCTTCGTAGAGCGGATTGATCTTCGGGAAATCGGCCATGCTTTGCAGGAAGACGGTCGCCTTGATCACATCGCTCATCTTGAGGCCCTGAGAAGCGAGCAACGCCCGGATGTTCGTCAGAACCTGCGTCGCCTGGCCTTCCACATCCGTCGCCACGATCTTGCCCGCTGCGGGATCGATCGGAATCTGGCCCGAGCAAAAGAGCAAACCGCCCTGCTTCACCGCCTGCGAATAAGGTCCGACCGCCGCCGGCACGTTGGATGCGTTGTTGATGAGGTCCATGAGGAGAGGGTGATAACGAGCGCGCTGTTTGAATCAACCCCGATGCTTGGCGGAGCGGAAAATGACGAATCCCGAATTCAGAATGACGAATGAAGCCCGAATGTCCCAATGTCGAAACACAGGAACATTCGGGCTTCGTCATTCATTCGTCATTCGTCATTCTGATTTC
>DAORHS010000822.1:0-2401 GCA_035438165.1 Prosthecobacter sp. | reverse complement strand
GGATGACCACGGTGCGGAAGGCCTTGCGGTGCGTTTCCAGCACGCGTGCCACGATGGCGGCACCGTTTTTGAAATCCGCGAACACATGGTCGAAGCCTTGGCGCTTCACCGGGTTGGAGTCGATCAGCGTGCCATCCAGGTCGAAGGCGATGACGGAGACCGGCATGGTTACGAGTCGAGCTGGTAACGGCCCCACTGCTTGACCACGGTCTTGCGGAAGTCGCGCCCGCGTTCGTTGATGACCTTGTCCTCGTAGAAGGAGTCGTCGTTGTGGTGCGTGGTGGAGACTTCCTCGAAAATGACGCCAGTTTTTGTCGAAAAGCTGTGCCACGCGCCCTGCGGGATGAGGTGAAGGTCGCCGGGATAAAGAACGCGGTGCCTGCCTTCAAGCACGAGTTCAAGCTCGCCGGCGAGCACCATGAAGGTCTCTTCCTTGCGCTTGTGGAAGTGATTCGGGTGCCCCTGACCGGGAAGCTGGATGACCAGCTTTTTGCAGTACTCGCGGTTGATGCAGTCGATCAGCACCGCGCCTGTCTCGGCGAAGTTCTCGATGCCGTAGTGATGAGAGAACTCCAGGTTGAAATCCACCGGCAGGAAGATGCGTGCTTCATTGAGCATGCTCTTCACCTCGTGAATGGCGTGGATGAGCTGACGTTTGGGCGGAACCGGCGGGAACTGGACCTTGTCCACCATGATGGCGCCGTCCTGGGCGATCTGGTTCTGAAGAGTGATGCCCGGCTTCCAGATGTCGCTGGTGAGCTGCCCTTCTGTCATCGGCATGGCGAAGTAAACGGCATCGCGTGCGAGCGCGTCGCCCTTCTGCAGGTCGCGTGCGGCGAAAACACCACGCTTGAGCGACTTCAGCGATTCCTGCTCCGAGGGAATCGACACCGGACGGATCGTGGCTCCGCACATGACGCGTGCGTTCTCCGCCTCACGAATCCAGGCGTCGGTCTGTTCCGGCGTGGAGGAGTAGGCGTTGAGCTGGATTTTGTCCGTGACGACACCAACATGGCGCTCGAGCATTTCGGCTCCTTTGGCCACGGCGACCATCACCGGACGCGTGTCGGCGGGATCTTCGTGTGTGGAAAAGCCCACCGTGATGCGCGGGTGGCGGTGCTTGAGCGTGGCAACCTGGTTGAGCTGCAAATGCTCTGGCGGCGTCGGGTAAACCGACACGCAGTGCATGAGCGCGAAGTCCACGCTGCGATGTTCGAGGAAGCTGACCACGTCGTCGATCTCGGAGAGCGTGAGACCGCCGGTGGAAACGACGACCGGGCGGTTGAAGCGCGCAGCTTTTTCCAGCAGCGGCCAGTCGCGGGCGGAGCAACTGGCGATCTTGATGAGGGAGATGTCGAGCTTCTCGATGAGATCGACGGACTCTTCGTCGAACGGCGTCGCCATCGTCAGCATGCCGGCTTCACGCACGGCGTCCGTCAGGCGTGCGAAGTCATCATCGCTCAGCGCGTTCGCGAGGAAACGCGGGATGTGCTTGTTGGTGGATCCGGACTTGTGGGCCGGATGGATGAAAGTCTCGAAGTGGCGGAACTGAAACTTCAGCGCGGCCTTGACGCCATGTTTGGCGACGGCCTTGCCATGCTCCTGGATGATGCGCAGGGCGTGGTCCACCTGGCCCTGGTGGTTGTTGGCCAGGTCCAGGACGTAGAGGCCGCGAAAGTCGAATCGGTTCTGCATGTGAAAAAGCTTCGGGGTGGATCAGGCAAACCGCAGCGAGTCGAGGCTGTAGTCAGGCGGCGTGGGCAGCACCATGCGGCGGCCTTCGGCGTGGGAGCGGTGCGCGGCAGCCACCACCATCATGGTGTCGAGGCCGTAGTCGAGATCGAGCGGGCTCACCGGCGCTCCGGGATTCAGGGAGGCGTCGATGTGCTTCAACTCCTCGATGAAATCATCCGGACGTGTCTTGGCCACAGGGGTCATGACGGGCTCCTGTCCGGTGAGATGCAGGATGAGCGCGTCACCCGTCTTGCTGTGGCTGACGTGAATCGTCAGCGTGCCCTTGCTGCCCTGAATGATGGCCACCTTGCGCACGGGCTGGGTCACCACGTCTTGAATCACGCGGCCGCAGAAGCCGGTGTCCGTCGTGACGTGCAGGGAGCACAGTTCATCGTAGTCCACACGGTCATTGGTGACGTAGCGCATCAGCGCGTCCACTTTGAAGACACGGCCGAAGCCAAACTCGCGGGCGAGATGCTGCCAGAGATTGAGCGCATGCGAATGCTCGCCGCTGGCGCCGCCGCCTTGTTTCCAAAAACCAAGATAGCTGTCATGCGGGCCTGCCAGCCACGGATGCGCGGCAAAGATGCCGCCCCAGAACTCACGAAACTCCACATCGAGCGTCAGCACGTCGCCGATCACGCCGGACTTCACCATTTCCACGGCC
>DAORHS010000821.1:0-2405 GCA_035438165.1 Prosthecobacter sp. | reverse complement strand
ACCCATGATGGTACTCCTGGGCGGTGGCGGTGGGTGACTGCCGAGCCATTTGACTTCAAGGGCTGGGGGCCGGGAGAGCCCAATAACCTGCCTGAGGAGATGGCTGTGAGCTTTGCTCGCAGCGATCAGGGGCCGCTCGCATGGTATGACATGAGGGAGAATGGATATGGCAGCAAAGACCGTCGTGCCGGACTACTGATCGAATGGGATGATGAGACTCCATCCAGCCCAGTGGCCACGGCTCCAGCCTCCCAGGACGGGGCCGTCAACCTGATCGCGGGACTTGATCCCAAGCGCAGCACCATTGAGGGGAACTGGAGCCTGCAAAACGGTGAATTGCTTTGCAGCGCTGGCGGTTATGCGCGGCTCGCGTTCGATCCAGCGCCGCCGGAGGAATACGATTTCCGCATCCAATTCACACGCACTGGCGGTACCAATGCGGTCTCGCAGCATGTGGTGCATGCCGGGCGTGATGTGATGTGGCTTATGGGCGGCTTTGGCAATTCCACCCTGGCCTTTGAGCTGGTGGGGGGCAGGCTGGGCAATGTAAACGTCACGGCGGTGAAGTCCGGCATCGAAAACGGACGTCGCTACGAGTCGGTGGTGAAGGTGCGGCGGGGTCGTATTCAGGTGGAGCTGGATGGGAAGTTGATCGTGGACCACAAAACTGACGGCAGCGATCTCAGCGTGAATGACCGCTGGAAATTCCCAAACGCGAGCAAGCTCGGTGTCGGCTGCCAGAATGAAACGGTGTTTCACCGGATCGAGCTGATTCCAATCGTGGACAAACCAGCAGTGGCGGATGTGGCTGTCAGCAAGGCTGCGCCTGCGGCTCCGACTGCGCCGATGCCCGCCCCTGTGGTGCCAGCGCCTGCCGCTCCCGCGGCGAATGATCCGGTTTCACTGAAACTTGCCGATCTCGAAGCGAAGTTTCAGGCCGCGTTTGAACGTGATGCGGGCGGGGCCTACAAGGCGCAGATCGCCAAGCTGAACACCGGCTACGTCACGGCGCTAGATCGCGCGCTGGCGGAGGCGGCGAAAGCAGGCAAGCTCGATGATGCGGTGGTGCTGCGCGAGGAAAAGCAGCGCATCGCCGAAGGCAAAGGCCTGCCGCCTGAGGACTTGGACACGCTGCCGGAAGCGCTGAAAAAACTGCGGGCCACCTGGCGTGGCGCGGAGGCCGGATATGCGAAACTGCGGAACACGCAGGCCGCGCCGCTGTTCGACGCCTACGACAAGGCGCTTGAAGCCTTCCAGACCGAGCTGACGAAGCTGAACAAGATCGACGACGCGCTTCGGGTTAAGACGGCGCGTGATGATCTGGCGCAACGCCGCGCCAGCATCGCTCCGCCTGTGGAGGAAGCTCCCGCGCCGGCAAAGGCCGCCGCCTCCGCTTCTTCCGCCGCCGTGGCCATCGAGTCCAGCAGTTCATGGCGCAGAGCGGCGGAGTGGGTCATCTCCAAAGGAGGCGAAGTCCGTGTGCGTCGGAGCGGCATGGCTGATGCGACCGTCAAGGATGTCAAAGAGCTGCCCAGCGGTCGATTTGACATCATCACCATCATTTTGAATCTGCCGAGAGGAAAAGGCGCGGACATCACAGATGACGACCTGACGCGCTTTAACGGTCTGCGAGGGATTGAAGTCGTGAATCTGACCAATCTCCCCGGTGTGACCGGCGCGGGACTGGCCGCTCTGGCGGCGAGCGCGGACTCGATGCGCGAGGTCACGATCTTCAGCGTCGGCCTGCAGCCGCAGCATGTCGGTTTCATCGCCCAGTTCAAAAACCTGAAAACCCTGACCTTCGACGGTCTGCGGGACGTCACGTCCGAGTCCCTGACGCGTCTCGGTGAACTCAAGGAACTGCGCAGTCTGCGGATGCTGCAGACCCCGGCGTTCGATGATCGCGCGCTCCTCGCGCTCTCCGGTCTCACCAAGCTGGAGAGCTTTGACACGACCAACGCCACTTTCACCGATGAGGGAATGGCCGCGTTCAAGGACATGAAGGAGCTCAAGAATCTCAGCCTTGGCGGCGTCAAAGGCGTGCGCGGTCCCGGCCTGGTTCATATCTCCGGAGCATCTGCCCTCACGCGGCTTAATCTTCGGGACACCCGCGTCTCCGATGATTCGCTTGCTGCGATTTCCGGCCTGACAGCTCTGACCAGTCTCGACCTCGCCAACACCACCATCACCAGCGCGTGTTTGAAGCATCTCGCACCGCTCAAGCAGATAAGCGCCCTGAATCTGAGCGCTGAGAACTTCACGGGCGTCGGTTTCGAAGTGCTCGCCGGCTGCAACGAGTTGCGCACGCTGGATTGCGGCGGCGGCAGCGGCAACCCTCCCTGCAACATCACGGACGATGGATTGCGCGATCTTGCCAAGGCGGCGCTGCCCAGGCTGGAAGGACT
>DAORHS010000820.1:0-2428 GCA_035438165.1 Prosthecobacter sp. | reverse complement strand
CCTAAGAACGGATGGGGCCGGGGTTTTTCACTGTTGGAGGTGCTCACCGTCATCTGCCTGATCGGCATCCTCAGCAGTGTCGCCCTCGGATGGTATGGTGACTCCCCCAAGGACGCGGTCGAGAAAGTGATCAACCAGAGAAACGCACAGGAAATCGTCTCTCTGGGCGTCTGTGCCACGATGAGCGGCGCGGAGTTTGTGGTTCACAACGACAAGCAGGCCACCGCCGTCAATCTCATCGTCGGCACCATCGGTCAGCAAGGACTGTGGAAGGGCAGGCTGTTCCAGCTCACCAACCTCCGGCCCACGGATCTGCCTGGCGCCCTCACTTTCGTCAAATTCGACGCGGGCCTGCTGCTCTACGATCCGTCGGGCGGCCAGCCTTGAGCCGGTCAGTCCACCTTCACTTCGAGCTTCAAGGTCGGCGGCAGTTTGAGCGCTTCCGCCGCATCTTTCGCCGCAGGTTCGTCCGGGAAAATCACCACGATTTCGCGGATGCCCGCCTCCTCATGCACTTTCTGCTCCTTGAGCACCCAGTGCTGCACAAACTTGGCCACCGACTGCCGGGAGGCTTCGCGCACGTGCCTGATTTTGCCCGGAGTCGCGGCACGCTGTTCCAGAATCGATGTCATTCCCTTTTCCAGATCGGCCAGGTTCTCCGAGGCGTTGAATCGCAGCCAGCCGGCCTCGGATTTCTTCTCCACCGTCTCCGAACGAATCGCCGGCGGCAGGGACGGGCGGATGCCGGGGGCGACCACCACGCAGCGCCCCTCTTCCACCCTGAGGTTCCAGTCATCAGACAGCTTCAAATGAAAGCGGTACACCACCATCGCCCGAATCTCCGAGACCGTGGTCCCGAGGTACACCACTTCATTAAAGAGCGTCTTCGTGTCAAACTTGGTCACCGTCTCCTCCGTGTCCAGAGTGGCCAGTTCCAGCACGTCCCCCTGGGATGAAACGATGCGCTTCACGTTCTCCCGGAAGGTCTCGGTGATGCTGCGCTTCTCGAAATGCTCCGCCAGCCACTTCATGCCGAAACCCGAGTCCACCACCTTCCAAACTACGATCCCTCCGATGATCAAAACCGCCAGCAGCGAGAGCACCAGCATGGTGAAGCATCCGGGGCCGCGACGCGGAGCAGGAGATGAAGCGGGATTCGGTTCAGACATGCGGTGAAAAAGATTCAACGACCCGTGAACATGCCGCCTCCGGCCTCCGCTGCCAATGATGAATCCGGCGAAAACCTCGCCTTGACGATCTCCCACCGTCCCGGCGAGACTCGCGCTGCATGAAGCATTCATTCATTCCGCACGTCGTGCTGCTGGCCTGCCTGGCAGTTTTCTCCACCGCACAGGCGCAGCAGCCCGGCTCCGCTCCTCCCAAACAACCCACGGCGGAGGAAATGAAGCAGCGCATCCAGCAGCGCATTGATGAGATCGAAAAGCTCGGCTGGACGCGTCAGGGCAAAGGCGTCCTCGGCGACAAGGCGGAGATCGCCATCCCCCAGGGCTACCGCTTCACCGCCGGAGACGGCACACGGAAGTTGATGGAGATGTACGGCAATCCGCCGACGCGGCGTGAACTCGGCATGCTGGCCACTGAAGGCCTCGGCCCCTGGGTCATCTTCGAGTACGACGAGTCCGGCTACGTGAAGGACGATGAAAAGGACCAGATCAACGCCGACGAAATGATGGAGAGCCTGCGCGAAGGCCAGAAGCAGGGCAACGCGTACCGCCGCGAACACGGCCTGCCGGAGTTGGAGATTCTCGGCTGGGTCGTGCCGCCACGTTACAATGAAAAGACCCACAACCTTGAGTGGGGCACGCGCCTGAAGTCGCTCGACAACGACGGCATCTCCATCAACTACAACACGCGCCTCCTTGGCCGCAAAGGCGTCATGGAGGTCACCCTCGTCTGCGAGCCCGAGGAGATGCAGCAAATGATCGCCGAGCAGGAAAAAATGCTCGCCGGTTTCAGCTACATCGAAGGCGAACGCTACGCCGAGTTCCGTGAGGGCGACAAAGTCGCGAAATACGGCCTCACCGCACTCATCGCCGGCACCGGGGCGTTTGCGGCGGCCAAGATGGGCCTCTTCGGCAAGATCGGCGCATTGTTCGCCAAGCTGGGCAAGGGGATCATCCTGGTGGTCATCGGTGTGCTGGCTGCGATCAAAAAAATCTTCGGCAAGCTCTTCGGCGCACGCCAGCAGCCTCCTGCCGAATAACGCATGACCGACGGCCAGACGCTCTTCGCAGTCTTCGCGCTGCTGTATTTGATCGAATGCCTGCGCCTCGTGCCATCCACCGCCTGGATGGCCGCAGGCGCGGAGAAGTCCGTCTGGAGCACGATCCGGCCCTGGTCACGGTTTCACATCGGCGGCGGCTCGCCACTGCTGCTCGCTCCATTGCCGCCCATGCAGGCGCACACC
>DAORHS010000819.1:0-2430 GCA_035438165.1 Prosthecobacter sp. | reverse complement strand
GCCGTTTTTGACCGATGCGGAGGGCAAACCAAAGCGCTATCCGCTCAACTACTGGTATCGCACGACGAACATGGAACGCCTCGCGGCCAAAGGCATCCGCTTCAACAACTTCTGCGCCATGAGCGTGTGCTCGCCCACACGCATCAGCATCATGACCGGGCAGAATGCCGCGCGGCATCGCGCCACCAACTGGATCAATCCCGACAACGACAACGCCGGCCCGCAGGGCCCGCCGGACTGGAACTGGAAGGGCCTGCACAAGGACGATGTCACGCTCCCGGGCCTATTGGAAGGCGCGGGCTATCGCACGATCCACGTCGGCAAAGGCCACTTCGGCCCGCGTGCGTTTGACGGCGCAGATCCCGCGAACCTCGGCTTCGACATCAACGTCGCCGGCGCCTCCATCGGCGCGCCCGGCAGCTACTACGGCGCGAAGAACTTCGGCGGCATCGTTGACAACGCCAAGGGCGGCAAGAAGGGGAAAACCAAAGTCGGCGGCGACGGCAAACCGCGCTCCGCCGTTCCCGGTTTGGAAAAGTATCATGGCCAGGACATCTTCCTCACCGAAGCGCTGACGATCGAGGCCAAGGCGCACCTCAGCGACGCCGTGAAGGAGAAGAAGCCCTTTTATCTCTACTTCGCACAGTATGCCGTGCATGCGCCCTTCAACGCCGACCCGCGTTTCGCCGATCATTACAAGAACAGCGACAAGTCCGAGCAGGCGCAGGCTTTTGCCGCGCTGATCGAAGGCATGGACAAGTCGCTCGGCGATGTCCTCGATCATCTCGACGCCCTCGGAGTCGCCGACAACACGCTCGTCCTCTTCCTCGGTGACAACGGCAGTGATGCACCGCTCGGGCACGAGCACGCCGTCGCCTGCGCCGCTCCGTTGCGCGGCAAAAAGGGCTCGCACTACGAAGGCGGCATGCGCGTGCCGTTCATCGCCGCCTGGGCAAAGGCGGATGCGAACAACGAGCATCAAAAGCGCCTGCCCATCGCCGTGAACGCGATCCAGAGCCAGCAGGCCGCCGTGTATGACATGTTCCCGACGATCCTCGGCCTCACCGGCGTCGAAGCACCTGCGGGGCATGCCATCGACGGCAAAAAGCTCGACACCCTGCTCACCGGCAAGGCCGACAGCGCCCGCGATGAGAAATTCCTGATGCACTACCCGCACTCGCCGCATCGCACGAACTACTTCACCTCCTTCCGCGATGGTGAATGGAAGGTCATCTATCACTACTTCCCCACCGAGGTGTCCGAAGGCAGCCACTACCAGCTCTACAACCTCAAGGACGATCCCTTTGAGCAGAAAAACCTCGCCACGACGAATCCAGTCGAGTTGAAGCGCCTCATGCAGGGGCTGATCGCCGGACTCGAAGCGCAGCATGCGGTGTATCCGGTCGAGAAGGGCACGACCACGCCGGTGAAGCCGCAGATGCCGTGATCAGCTCCAGCTCTCTTCGCGATACGCCGCCGGTGAGGTGTTCCGATACTGGCGCAGCATGCGGCTGAAGTAGTGGCGGTTCACCAAGCCGCACTGCTCGGCGATGGTTTCGATGCTGTCCTCCGTGTGACGCAGATGGCGGCAGGCTTCGTCGAGCCGGTAGTCCAGCAGCACGCGCATCGGCGGCTGCTGCAACTCCTGCTGGAAGAGATGGTTCAGATTCCGCACGCTCAGTCCGGCGTGCCGCGCGACTTGTTCGGCGGTCAGCTTGAGGCCGAGATGCTGATGCATGAACTCCATCGCACGCAGCACGCGCGCATCGAGCCGCTGCTTCTCCCACACACCTTCGGGCAGGCACTGCACGGCCTCGACGACGAGTTGAATGGAGAGCCACGGAAAGCGCACGTCCGCCTGACGCTTGCCTAGTTTGATCAAACCCGCGAGCAGGCTGCGCATGTGCGCGCTGGTGGGAAAGCGATGGATGCCCGGCGCGGCGCGGTCCGCCACGGGGCCGAGATTGAAATGCGCATACCATTTGCTGAAGGGGCGGCTCGTCGTTGTGCTGAAGGTCGTGTGTGGCGGAATCAGATACACATGGCCGGGTTTCAACGCCGTCCGCCCGCCGTCGATCTCCACCACGCCGCCCTCGCTCACCGGCCAGTAAAGACGCCAGTAGGGATCGTTCAGGCGCCGCAGCTCCCACTGCTGAAGTTCGATCTTGCGCGTGGTCAGGATGTCCACCGTCACCCCGGGCAGCGCCACGGTGCGCTGGCCCTGCACGCGGTGCGCGGAACCGGCGGGCACGAGGCTGAGGATGCTGTTCTTCGATTCCGTGGCCATTGCAAAATCCGACACAAGTCTGGCGGGTCCGTGCATGGACGGCAAGCCTGGAATGCATAAGAAAGCAGGCTTCATCCAACCCACACACACCATGGCCGACATCCAAACCAGCGCAGCAGACAAGAAGGAAAAGGAATTCTTCA
>DAORHS010000818.1:0-2430 GCA_035438165.1 Prosthecobacter sp. | reverse complement strand
AAAAACTGCCCTCAGGACCGAGGCAGGCAATGGTTGGCGGCGGGTTCATGCGAGCAGCGCATGCTGCGGTGGTGTGCGCGCGTGGTCAAGCTGTGTCCGCTCGGTTCGTAGCGGAAGGCGTCAGCCTTCCGACGAGCGTCCTTGCGTTCACGCCATCCCCAGAAGACATGCTTACGCCTGCCTCTACGGAGAACATCACGTCGGGCTGGATTTCATCTCACCCTCGCGTTCCTTTCCGCATGCGTCGCCGTTGGAAATCCATCCTCATCACCCTGCTCGTTCTCACAGCAGTCGGCTGGTGGGGCGTGCCGTGGCTCGTGCCGCTGCCGGAGGCGTTGTTGAAACCACCGCCCGCTTCCACGCTTTACCTCGCCCGCGATGGCACGCCGCTGCGGCATCTTCTCAATGAAGACGGCACGCGCTCCGCGCCTCCGGTGGCATACGCCGACATTCCGACGACGCTGGTTCACGCCGTACTCGCTGCGGAAGACAAACGTTTCTTCTCCCACGGCGGCGTTGATCCCCTCGCCATCGCACGCGCCGCCTGGGACAATGTTCAGGCGAAACACATCGTTTCCGGTGCCTCGACGATTCATCAGCAACTCATCAAAAACACCACGCCGCGTTCCGGCAAACGCACGCTGGCGGTCAAGATCATCGAAGCACTGCAAGCACGCCGCCTCGCGATGTCGTGGAACCGCGAAGACGTGCTCGCGGCCTACGCCAACCGCATTTCCTTCGGCAATCTCATGACCGGTGTCGCCACGGCGGCATCCGGTTACTTCCACAAGCCGCTCAACGACCTCACGCCCGCCGAATGCGCATTGCTCGCCGCGTTGCCGCAGTCGCCGAGCCGTTTGAACCCGTTTCGCAGCCTGGAGGCTGTTTTGCCGCGCCAGCGCCGCATCCTCGATCACATGCACACGCTCGGTTGGCTCAGCGACGAGCAGCATCGCGTCGCCTTGAGCCAAAACATCGTGCTGCAACGCTTCAGCGGCGGGTTTGAGGCTCCGCATGCGGTTGAAATGCTGCGCGGCGCTGCCGATGCCACGACGATCCGCACCACGCTCGATGCCACGCTTCAGCAGCAAGTGGAGACGATCATCGCGCAGCGTTTGGAGTCGCTCAAAGGACGCCATGTCTCGCATGGGGCCGTCGTGGTCATCGAAAACGCCACCGGAGCCGTGCTCGCGCTCGCTGGCTCACGCGACTTCTTCGCGAATGAAGGCGGACAGATCAATGGAGCCTGGGCACCGCATTCCCCCGGCTCAGCGATGAAACCGTTCACGTATCTCATCGCTTTTGAGCGCGGTGCCACGCCCGCGAGCATCGTCGCGGATCTTCCTGTCGAGTTCGCCACTTCGTCCGGCACCTACAAGCCGGAAAATTTCTCGCTGCGCAGCTTCGGGCCGATGACGTATCGAAACGCGCTCGGCAATTCGCTCAACATCTCCGCCGTGCGCGTGCTCGATTCCATCGGCGGAGCCGAAACGCTGCTGCCGAGGCTGCGTGAACTTGGTTTGACCACGCTGAACGAAGAAGCCGCGCACTACGGCCTCGGCCTCACCATCGGCAACGCCTCCGTGCGTTTGATCGAACTCGCGAATGCCTACGCCTGCCTCGCCCGTCTCGGTCGTTTCAAGCCGTGGACCTTAAAGTGGTCCGCACAGTCCTCTGTGCGGGGTTTGGAAGAGCCACACCTCCTCGGCGAAAACGAAAGCTGGCTCATCGCCGACATCCTCAGCGACAACCAGGCGCGTGAGATGGCCTTCGGTAGTTACTCCGTGCTGCGTCTGCCGTTCAAGTGCGCTGTCAAAACCGGCACCAGCTCCACCTTTCGCGACAACTGGACGCTCGGCTACACGCCCGAGTTCACCGTCGGTGTCTGGGTCGGCAATTTTGACAACACACCGATGCAGGACGTCAGTGGCATCACCGGCGCGGGGCCGATCTTCCGCGATGTAATGCTGCACCTGCATGAAAAGCATCCCGCCACTTGGTTTGACCGCCCTGCGGCCATCACGCATGCCCGCATCGACCCGCGCACCGGTAAACGCCTCACGCCGCAGACCCCGCCGTCACGTTTGAGCCGCGAGGAGTTCTTCATCGCCGAAAAGATGCCACCGGTGGCCCAGGCGAGCGATTATGACGCTCGTGGCCGTGCCATCCTGCCCCGCGAATACGCCGCGTGGATTCCCACCAGCGCCAACTGGCTCGGTGATCTCATCACCATCGTCGAAACGGATGCCAGACCGACGCTGCGCATCACCAATCCCATCCCCGGCACCGTCGTCATCCTCGATCCCGACATCCGCAACAGCGGCAACCGCCTGCTGCTGCAAGCCACCGGCGCGAATCAACCGCGCTGGAGCAGCAAGTCGCTCCAACTCCAGACCGAAGCCAATCACACCTTCGCCATCCTCAAACCCG
>DAORHS010000817.1:0-2433 GCA_035438165.1 Prosthecobacter sp. | reverse complement strand
GGACACGGGTTTCATGGTCTTCAACCACGTGACCTACCCGCTGCTCACGCGCTTGTTCAAGGAACTCGACGTGGAGACGAAGCCGACGTCGATGTCCTTCAGCGTCGCGCACCTCGAAAGCGGCATCGAGTACAACGGCACCTCGCTCGGCCACCTGTTCGGCCAGCGGCGCAACCTGCTGAGGCCGCGCTTCTGGCGTTTCCTGATGTGCATCAACCGCTTCAACGCCGAGGCCATCGCCGCGCTCGATGATCCGACGTATGCGCGCATGACGCTGGGCGAATACGTCGTCGCCCGCGACTACGGCGAGGATTTCCTCAATCTCTACATCGTGCCGATGTCCTCCGCGGTCTGGTCCACACCGCCGGAGCTCATGCTGTCCTTCCCGGCGCTCACGCTGCTGCGCTTCTGGCACAACCACGGCTTTCTCGGCCTGCACACACAGCATCCGTGGTGGACGGTGACGAATGGCGCGAAGTCCTATGTGAAAAAGCTCACTGCGCCGTTCAAAGAGCGCATCCGCCTCGGTTCACCGGTGGTTCGCGTCGAGCGCACTTCCGCCGGTGTGCGCGTCACCCCTAGAGACGGAGCGGCGGAAGTCTTCGACAAGGTCATCTTCGCCAGCCACGCCGACCAGACGCTGCGCATGATCGCCGATCCGACCGAACTGGAGCGCGAATTGCTCGGCTGCTTCCACTACCAGCCGAACACGGCCACGCTGCACACTGACGAACGCTTCATGCCGAAAACGAAGCGCTGCTGGGCTTCGTGGAACTACCGCATCAAGCCCACGGAGGATGGCGGCGTCGAGCCGAGCACGCATTACTGGATGAACAGTCTCCAGGGCGTCTCCGACACGACGAACTACTTCGTTTCAATCAACGCGGCCGACGAGATCGCCGAGGACAAAGTCATCAAGCGCATCGCCTACGAGCATCCGCTCTTCGACATGGCCGCCATCGACGCGCAGAAGCGCTTGCCGGAGCTGAACCGCCTCTCTCGCGGCCAGACCACCTGCTTCTGCGGCAGCTACTTCCGCTACGGCTTCCACGAGGACGCCTTCGGATCCGCGGTGGCTCTGTGCCGCGACTTGCTCGGAAAGGAGCCCTGGTGATGCCTGCCGCGTCCAACATCTACGAATGCACGGTGATGCACCAGCGCCTGCGACCAAAGCGCCACGGCTTCTCCTACCGCGTGTTCTATTTGTGGCTCGATCTCGATGAAATCGACGCGCTGGACGCCGATCTGGCCCTGTTCAGCCGCAATCGCTTCAACCTCTTCTCCTTCCACGACCGCGATCATCTCGGTGGCGGGCATGAAAACGTCAAAACCGGCCTGCTGGCCGAATTCGCGGCACGCGGCATCGACACCAGCCGCATCGCCTCGATCAAGATGCTCGCGTTTCCGCGCGTGCTTGGCTACGTCTTCAATCCGGTCACGTTCTTCTACGCGTTCGCGGCGGATGGCTCGCCGCTGTGCGCGCTGGCGCAGGTCACGAACACCTTCCACGAGCAAAAATTCTACCTGATGCCCGAACCGGGCGCGGACGGCTTCACGCTCGTCACGCCGAAGCTGTTCTACGTCTCGCCCTTTTCGGCCCTGGACCTCAAATTCGACTTCCACCTGCGTGTGCCGGCCGAAAAGCTGCACATCACCGTCGATGACGCCGATGACGAAGGCAAAACGCTCGTCAGCGTGCTCACCGGCACGCGTCGTGAACTCACCAACGCCTCCCTGCTGGCCTGTGCGGTCAAATACCCGCTGCTGACGCTGAAAGTCATCATCCTCATCCACTGGCATGCCCTGCTGCTGTGGCTCAAGCGCGTGCCGTGGTTTGCCAAAAGCGCGAACCGGGAGCTTCAGGAAAACGTAATGCGTCCACACCATTCCACTCTCCCCGCCAAACCATGAACACCACCCTGACGCTCGACTCAACTCCCGCCATCCCGCAGGCTGGCGCTACCAAAGCCGGCTTCTACGAGCGGCTCGTGCTGCAGAGCTTCAAGCCCTTCGTGCATGGCGGCATGCGCATGATCTGGCCAGATGGACGCACGCGCGTGTTTGGCGCTCCTGGCGCTGAGGTTTCAGCGGAGATGCGCATCCGCAGCATGGATTTCTTCAAGCGCTGCGCCCTCTACGGCAACGTCGGCTTTGGCGAGGCCTACGTCGATGGCGACTGGGACACCGACAGCATTGCGGACGTGATCTCGTGGTTGATTCTGAACCTGTCGAAGACCCAAGGCTCGCGCAGCTCGTCTGGCAAAGTGGCATTCGTGAACTTCCTCAACGTCGTGAACCGCATCCAGCACCTGCTGCGGCCGAACAGCGTCACCACCAGCCGCCGGAACATCGCGGAGCACTACGACCTCGGAAACGACTTCTACTCGCTCTGGCTCGACGAGACCATGACCTACTCCGCCGCGCGCTTTGAAT
>DAORHS010000816.1:0-2435 GCA_035438165.1 Prosthecobacter sp. | reverse complement strand
GAGTTCGAGGCGTCCGCTGGATTTCGTGTTGAAGGGTGTGGGATCAAGCGCGTCCAGGAATCGACGCGGAACGAGTTCAGCGAGCTGCTTGTGCTCGCCACGGACAAAGAGCGGCGCATCTTTGGCGTCGGCCTCGATGATGCCGGGCACGCGCGTGGGCATGGGGAGCTTTGATTCGAGATCGCGATAGCGATGGAGAAGTGGAGTGATGGAGTCGAGGGAGAGTTGCTTCGACTGAATGCGGGCGTCGAGGGCTTCGGCGTCGGCATCGGTGAGGGTGTTGGATTGCCAGGCTTCGACGAGTTGGCGGGGAACGAACTTGGAAGTTCGTTTTACGTCAGCGGGTGGCGCAGTGTCTTTGGTGATGATGGCGTCGTTGAGGACGAACCATGAAGGTGAGTCCGCTTTGTATTCCGCGGGCATGTCGGCGGCAGTGGTGAGTTGGAGGAAGATTTCGTCGCCCTTCCAGAATTCGAGGTCGAGGCTGCGCCAGCCGAGTTGTTCGTCTTTGGCGTCCTTGAGTTCGATGGCCTTGTGAATGGTGCCGGTTCGCGGGTAGTTCTGCACGACGTATTTGGCTTTCACGCCACCGTTTCCGGCGACACGGAACCACAGCGTGCCGCCTTCGCACTTGAAGCGGTCGGTGAAGAGCACGGCGCGGTCTTTTGGGGTGAGTGTGTTTGAGATGTAGCCGCTGGGATGAATGCGGAGAGTGTTTTCGGTCAGAGCAAACTCTCCCGGTTTGGAGAATGGGAGGCCGTGGAAGGTGAAAGCGGGCTTTTTGTCGGACGGGTCGGACTTATCAGACTTGTCCGACGGGAGTTTGGCGAGCCAGTCGGTGATGAGGGTGGTTTTGATGTCGGCTTTGAGCTGCTTTAATTCGGCGCGGATGGCGTCGCCAGTGCCGGGAGCATTCACATCAATCACGGCGGGATGCGTGCTCGTGAAGATGCCGTAGAGGGCGTAGAAGTCGGCCTGCGAGATGGCGTCGAACTTGTGGTTGTGGCAGCGGGCGCAGCTCACGGTGAGCGCTTGGAAGGCTTTTGTCACCGTATCGATCTGGTTGTCGGTAAACGTGACCATTTCATCAAGCGAATCGACCGGCGAGAATCCGTGCAGCACCATGCGAAGCTGCGCGATGCCGATGGCGCTTTCGTTGATGCCGTTCTTGAGGCGCGGATTCGACAGCAGATCACCGGCGATGGCTTCTTTGACGAGCTGTGGATACGGAACGTCATCGTTGAAGGCGCGGATGAGGTAGTCGCGGTAACGCCACGCATAAGGGATGGCGGGATCACCTTCGGATCCGTAGCTCTCGGCGTAGCGGACCCAGTCCATGAAATGGCGGGCCCATTTTTCGCCGAAGGCGGGGCTAGCAAGGAGTTTGTCAATGGAGTCAGACAGGTCTGACTTGTCGGACAGGTCCGACGGCGGGAGGCCGCTGAGGACATAGCTCATTCGTCGGCGGAGTGTCTGCGCATCTGCGGGTAGGGCGAGTTGGATGCCTTGCTTGGTCAACTCGGCGTCGATGTAATCGTCGATGGTTTGGTTCGCAGGTTGCCGGGAGATCGGTTGGAAGGCCCACCATTGCTTGCGGCGTTCGAGAATGGTCTTCCAATCGGTTTCTTTGGCAACTTGCTCTTTGGAAGGCGGTGCATCGCGTGGATCAGCGGCACCCTCGCGAATCCATTGCTCGAAGTCGGCGATGGCCTTGTCATCGAGCTTCGCTCCAGCTTTGGGCATTTTGAGATCTTCGTGCTCGTGCTTGATCGTTTGAATGAGCAGCGAAGCGGTAGGATCGCCGACTTTGATGACATCACCCGATTCGCCGCCGGATTGCCAGCCAGCGCGGGAGTCGAGCACGAGACCACCTTTCTTCTTCGTGGCGGTGCTGTGGCACTCATAGCACTCCTGCGCGAGGATTGGGCGGATCTTCGACTCGAAGAACTCGATCTGTTGCGGAGTTGGAGCTGCCAAGATTTTGCCGCAGAGGAGCAGAGAGGCGGAGAGGCGGAGGAGATGTATTTTCATGCCAGGAGCCTCCGGGTGATGTTTTCAGCGGCTTCGATGCACATACGACCAGCTTTTTCGAATTGGTCGCGTTTCAGGCGAAAAGAGGGGGACATGACGGTGATGGCGGCGACGGGATAATGGTATTCGTCGAGCACAGCAGCAGCGACGCAGTGGATGCCTTCAAGTCCCTCGGCGATGTCGATGGAGAAGCCTCGCTTGCGGGTTTTGGCGAGATCGGCCTCCAAGGAGCTGCGCGTGGCGAGAGTCGTCGGCGTGTATTGTTTGAGCTTCACATTCGCGAAGAACTTGTCGAGATCGGCGGGCGGGAGGTGCGCGAGGACGGCTTTGCCAGGAGCGCAGGAATACATGGGCACTTGCAGGCCGACGGTGCTGCTGACTTTGATCGGCTGGGAGGAGATGCA
>DAORHS010000815.1:0-2436 GCA_035438165.1 Prosthecobacter sp. | reverse complement strand
CTGGCCGTTGTCGCTGCTGAGACGCGCTTGATTTCCGAACGGCTTGCGACGGTGCCCGTAGGTCATGAGCAGGCGGCCATCGCGCAGACGCAGCAGATGCGAGGGCAGGCCCCACACGCCGATGGAATGCGGCTCACTCCAGGTCTTGCCACCGTCCTTGGATTCGGATTGAAGCGTCTCGCCTTTGTTCGCCGTATTGTGATTGCGAATCTGCGCGATGATCGTTCCGTCGGCAGCTTCGACGGCATGCAGCTCGTGATAAGACTTCGTGGTGTCATCGCCTTGGCGCGTGGGAATCCCCCCGAGCCACTGCCACGTCAGGCCGTCGTCCTTCGATTCTGCGACGCCAATCTTTTTCTCGCCGGTCCACAACTGCTTCCCGGCATAAAGCAGGCGCCCGTCTTTGAGCTGGATCGGCCCGTGCGGGCTGTTCACGACAGTCGGAATGCGGGTGGACCAGGATTTGCCGCCGTCGGTCGAGCGGATGAGCCATTCGCCGAGTTCGGCCTGGCGCTCTTCATCATTGAGCCGCTCATGCGCGGCCTTCCATCTCGCATAGCGCTCCGCCGGCATCGCCTTCGACACCCAGCCTTTATCGGTCAGCTCCGCCATCGCCGCGGCCTTCTTGAACGAGTCTTCATAGGCCAGCGAGGTGAAGGTGGTTACCAGCAGCGTGCCTTTCGACGTCTCCAGCACGCCTGAATCACGATCATCAGTCGCAGTGTCGAGCAGCACACGTGGGAAAGTCCACGACGCACCGTTGTCGCGCGAGGTCATCGCGTGCACCTGCCCAAACGGACACACGTGCGACTCGCGTCCGCCCGACCACGACAGCCAGAGTTCGCCATTCGCACGCCGCACCACCGTCGGCCAGCCATGGTAATACTCCGGCTGCTGCGAGATGACTTTCGTTTCGAGGATCTTCGCGCCCGGTGAGGCTCCACGGGCGAGAAAGGGGAACGCGAGGGCGGTGGTGGCGATGAAGCGGCGGCGGTTGGTCATGGCCTGCAAACTACGCGCCACCGCCTGCCGATATGGCAGATCATTTCTTCTGCACAAACTTCTGCACCCGCGCTCCGGTGCCTTCGGCGACATAAACCGCACCATCCGGCCCTACCGCGATGTCATGACCCAGCTGAAACTGGCCGGGCTCTTTGCCAAACGAGCCGAAGGTGTCGATGACTTCTCCTTCGGCATCGAGTTCGACCGCCTTGCCACGCAGCTCCGGCTTCAGCGACGGTGATCCACCATCAATGACGAACAGATGGCCGTTCGAACCGGTCTCGATGCCGTAAGGCTTGCCGATCTTCGGGCCTTTCCACACATCGAGGAACGCGCCCTTCGCATCGAAGACCTGCAGCCGCTCGTTTTCGCGATCGCAGACGATCACGTGTCCCTGAGTGTCGATGGCAATGCCGTGCGGCAGATGGAACTCGCCCGCTCCTTTGCCTTTCGCGCCCCATTCGAATTCAAACTTGCCCTCGGCGCTGAATTTCATCACGCGAGTGTTCTTGTAGCCGTCACTCACATAAAACGAACCATCGCGCAGTACGGCGACATCGGTGGGCAGGTTGAAATGCGCGTGATCGTTGCCCGGCTTCGCACGTTCGCCCAGCGTGAGCAAGACTTTGCCCTCCGGCGTGCATTTGAAGACCTGATGCAGGCCCACATCGGTGAGCCACAGATTGCCTTCGTGATCAACGGTGAGGCCGTGCGGCATGATGAAGCGGTTCTCGCCCCACGAACTGAGCAGTTTGCCCGTCGCACCATCGATCACGCTCACCGTGGGCTTCGCAATCGGCTCCGTCGGAAACGGATTTGACCACTTCCGTCCGCTGCGGTGGAAAACGAACACGCGATTCTGCGCATCGACCCCGACTCCGGCACAAAGGCCGAGGACATGATTTTCCGGCAGCTTCGGCCAGTCGGGCACGACTTCGTGCTGCGGCTGCGCAAAGACAGCCGTGGTGCAGAGAAGGATGGCGGACGCGATGCGCATGCTCACTTCAGTTTCCAGACCTTCACGTCGTCCACGTCTGCCGACTTGTTCACGGCGAGGGTGATCATGCGCTTCGTCGGATGCGCGATGCCTTCGCTGCTGAAGCTGCCGGTTTCCACGCCGTCGATTTTGACGGTCATTTTGTCACCCTCGACGGTGATGTGCATCGTGTGCCAGGTGCCGGGCTGGAGATCGAGTTTGAAGGACTTGGTCTTGGTTTTGAGCAGCGCGGCCAGTTCGGGTGATTTGTCTCCGGCTTTGCGACGCTCCTGAATTTTGAGATCCATGCCGCCGGTCTTCGAATCGGTGAGCGTGACGGCCTTGTTCGTCACCCGAGCGATGCAGAGATGCCCGGCGTGGACGGTCTTCAGCTCGCGATCGACGAAATCGACGCCGAGGTCGTCGCCGTCTCCGAGTTTGAAGCGCAGTTCGACCGC
>DAORHS010000814.1:0-2436 GCA_035438165.1 Prosthecobacter sp. | reverse complement strand
CTGGCGAGGAATGGAAGCAAACCACCAGCTTCCTCAAATCCCACCTGTCGAAGCTGAGCGCTGCGCTTGCTCAAGCCGAGCAGTGGATCGCGGAACGCGAACCCGCTGCCGCCGAGGCACAAGCAGCTTAAACCTCGATGCCGCGCCTTCGGGCGCGGCATTCTTTTTTCACATCCAACTCTCCAAGGAGAACGATTATGACTTTCATTCAACTCGACTACGACACTTGGTTTGAACAGTTCAAACCCATCACCAAACCTGGCACCGACCACATCGCCTTCGATACCCACGACGACATTGATTTTCTGCGCACACAACCCAACTCGAAAATCTGGACTCTCATCGACTGCCCTGACTACAACACAGCGGTCATCGTCAATGGTTACTGGCGTATCAACCGTTTGGAATACTACGTCACCGAAGTGGCTCATGACGAAGCTGATGAATACAACATCGAGTGAGGTGTGGGGAAAAGCTTTTCCCTCGCCGCTACTGCGTGGGCGGCTACCCATTCCAACGGGAAGTGTCCCGTAACGCCCTCGCCCGCCGCGTGACGCCGTTCGATCCGCCTTCAGCAAGCCTTGAAGAGTCAAGGCGCGGCGTTTCAAACCACGTCACTGCCTGCCCCATGTCGCACACCGAAGCAGCCGGACGCTTCGCTTCTGCCTGACCCTCCGCTTCGCTACCGGCTGCTTCCGTGCCAGTCAAACCCACCACGAGCAATCTCGCCTTCATCATCATGGTCGGGACAAGCCCTCCCTCTGCTGACAAAGGCCAGCTTGCTCCCCCTCAACCTCTTGGACCGATCCGCAGACGCGCCGGACCGCGACCACTTTGCCCGCCTTCGCCCTCCATTCTTGTCGCCGGTCCTTGCTACATCGGCGGTTCCGTCCGCTCTGAAGCGCCTGTTCTCGCAGGCGGGGCAAGCGCGTCTCTGTGGAGACTTTCAAAGGATGCCTGCACAGGCGGGCCTTGTGGCACCGCCGCTTGCCCTTAGTTTTCACAAAACACTTCTCGGCAACCGGGTCGATTCATCTACAATTCACGCACACTATGAGCCGCAGATTCCACACCATTCTCGCCGTCACGCTTTGTCTGTTTCCTCTCATTCCGTCTTCTGCGCAGACAGAGCAACAGAAACAAACGATGTCAGTGCTGAAGGCCGCGAGCGAACGCCTCATGCGCGGCGACATCGCAGCTCTCGACGAGGTGAAAGCTCTGCCGGGCGATGACGCGGTGGCCGGACTGCTGATGTTCTTCAAACAGAACTTCTACGTCTATTCCAAAGAGACCCAGAAAAAGGCCATTGCTGCCAAAGCTGCCCAATACATCACCGAATGCCCGACCGCCGCTGACTACATCAAGCGCCTCTTCAAAAAGGAGGAAGGAAGGCCCAAATCGGGAATGCTCATGAACTACCGGCAGACCACGCTGGACAGCCTGACCGCCGCGAACAACAAGTTCGCCGTGAGTCTCCTCATCGAACTTATGGACGAATCCAACTTGGAGGTGTCGCCTGGAGATTTTGCCGTTGCCATCGCCAAGATGGGCATCCCTTCTGCTCCCTTTCCAAAGACGGAACTTAAATCTGCCGCCACGCCAGAGGGCGTCGCCAAATGGAAATCATGGTGGAAGGAAAACAAAGACGGCTTCCCTGAGAAGTGATGGTGTAGCATTTATTTGAATGCCGTCTGTTTAGGGATACGGATTCTTCCATGTTGGTTGTAAACCTCTTCGTGTGAACAAGAGCTTCGAGTGGGAAAAGCCTTTCCCTCGCGCCTACTGCGTGCAGCGCTACCCATTCTAACGGGACGCTTCCCGTAACGCCCTCGCTCCGGCCATGTGCCGCCATTCGGGCCAGCCTTCAGCAAGCCTTGACGAGGCAAGGCGCGACTGCCCCGAACCACGGCACTGCACACCGCTTCCAGGATCACCAAAGGACGCTGCCTTGCGACGCTACCGGCTACGCCTCACGCTAACGCAAGGCACATCCTTCCGTGCAGATGAGTGCTGCTAAGAGCAGCCAGTGACGCCGACCGCTTGTGCCTCGCTTGTCGGCTCTGATGCCTCCCGGACGTTCGTGCCGTCAAGGGCATCCACCAGTCTCCCCAAATTGTCCTCTCTCGTGCCTCGCTGCGGGACTTTGGGGATGCCCCTCTGGCGGAGCCTCCCTGTGACTGCCGCCCGTCCTACGGCGGTTTGGTCATCATGTTTTGCGCGCACCCGAGTGCTTTGCGCAAACCCGCAACAGGAGGAAACATACATGAAACCAGACATCTACGAACAGGTCACAGACCGCATCATCACACAGCTTGAATCAGGGGTTGTCCCTTGGAAATCGCCATACTTCTCGAAGGTTGGTTTTCCCCGCAACTTCTCCACGGGCAGAGCTTATCAGGGAATCAACGTCTTCCTGCTTGGAAGCCTGCGCTTCAC
>DAORHS010000813.1:0-2436 GCA_035438165.1 Prosthecobacter sp. | reverse complement strand
CGAAGCTGCAACGAGCGAAGGGCAGAGGACGAAGAGGAAAGCGAGCAGGCGCATGATGGATGCGGGAACGAGCGTTGGGAGGAAATCATGCAGCCGCTTTCGCTCATCACCGTCCTGTTGTTCGTGGGAAATCATGCCTTTGCGAAGGAGATCGTGGTGCGTGATGCCGAATCCCTGCGATCCGTGCTTCGCAGTCTCAACTCGGGCGACACGCTCAAGCTTGCACCCGGTGACTATCCGGGCGGCCATCAGATCACGAACATCACCGACCTGACCATCGAGGCGCTCGATGCGAAAGACCCTCCGCATTTCGAAGGCGGCGCGAATGGATGGCAGTTCTCACGTTGTTCCGGCCTCACGCTGCGAAACCTGCGCATCAGCGGTCAGACCGGCAATGGATTGAACCTCGACGACGGCGGTGATCTCGCGAATCCCGTCACCGGCATCACGCTCGACCACATTGAGGTCAGTGACATCGGCCCGAGCGGCAACCACGACGGCATCAAGTGCTCCGGCCTCGACAAGCTCACCATCCGCGACTGCACGATCACCGGCTGGGGCGGGCAGGGCATCGACTTCGTGGGCTGCCACCATTCGCTCATCACCGGCTGCCGTTTCATCGGCAAGGAAGGCTTCACTGCCAGCGCCGGCATCCAGCTCAAAGGCGGCACGAGCGATGTGATCGTGGAAAAATGCCGCTTCACCAACGCAGGCGAGCGCCCGCTGAATCTCGGCGGCTCCACCGGTCTGCCCTATTTCCGTCCGCAGGGAGCCAAATTCGAAGCCGCGCGGCTGATCGCCCGCGACAACGTCATCGAAGGCAGCTTGTGCGCCGCGTCATTCGTCGGCGTCGATGGCGCTGATTTCAGCGGCAACACGATTCTCTTTCCCACCAAATGGATCTTCCGCATCCTGCAGGAAACAAATGAGCCGGGCTTTGCCCCGTGTCGAAACGTCGTCGTGCGCGACAACCGCATCGTGTTTCACCGTTCGCAGGTGCAGATCGAGGTGAATGTCGGCGGCGGCACCTCTCCGGAGAGCTTCCGCTTCGAGAAGAATCGCTGGTTTGCCGAGGACAAACCGCAAGCCTCGAAGCCCAGGCTGCCCACGGCAGAGAAGGACGGCGTTTATGGCACTGATCCGCGATGAACGTCAGAACTTCGGCGCGTTCGGCACGCTGCTGGCGGTGTATTCGGCTTCGTCGATGAAGTTGTCGGCGTTGCGGTCGCGGGCTTTGAACCAGGCCTCGGCCTCGTTGGGCTTGCGGCCTTTGCCGAACTCATCGGCGCTGAGTTTGCCGTCGTGGTCGGTGTCGAGCTTCTTGAACATCTCGGCGCGTTTCGGATCAGCCTTCGATTTGCCTTTGCCCTTCGGATCAGCGGCGATCGGCAGCGGCAGGTAGTCGAAGTCGAGGATCATCTTGCGTTGCAGCGTCGTCTTGAGCTCCAGCGTGACTTCTTCGAGGCCCTTCTGGCCGTAAAGGTTGTGCAGTTCGTTCGGATCGGCCTCCAGATCGTAAAGCTCATACACGGGACGCGGGCTGGTGAACCAAAGTTCTTCAAATTCGGTCGCGAGCGACTTCTCGTCGTGCGCTTTGACGATTTCCTTCCAGCTCGGATCACCGGCACTGTCCACGGGCGCGTAGCGCTGATGCGGCGTGACGTTGTAGATGAGCTTGTAGTGCGCACTGCGCACGCAGCGGCTGTAGTCCACGCTGCTGGCGGCGGTGTTCAGGTCGAAAGTGGAACTGCCATGCGGACCGCGCTCGGCAAAGATGTGCCTCCGCTCGTTGGGAAACGATTCGCCTTTGAGCAGCGGCAGAAAACTCACGCCGCTGATACGCTGCGGCACCTTGAGGCCCGCGGCTTCGAGGCAGGTCGGCGCGATGTCTTCGCCGGAGATGAGCGCGCTGGTGTCGCCGCCCGGTTTCACCATGCCGGGCCACCACGCGAGCAGCGGTACGTTCAAACCGGGATCATGCAGCGAGCCTTTGCCAGCGGGGAAGGCCATGCCGTTGTCGCCCATGAAAAAGACGAGCGTGTTGTCGAGACCGGCGCGCTCTTTGACAATGTCGAGCACGCGCTGGAAGTCGCCGTCGCAATGCTCGATCTCGCCTTCGTAGCGCGAGAGATCCTCGCGCACGCCGGGCAGATCCGGCAGAAAGCCGGGCACGTCGAGCTTCGCGGGATCGGGCGGATTCTTGCCCGTGTTCCAGGGATGATGCGGATCGCTGAAGTTCACCCAGAGGAAGAAGGGTTTGTCCTTCGGGCGCTGGTCGAAGAACTCGTTCATCTTCGCCGGCACGTTCTCCTGGCCGGTGGAATCGACGAAATCGAAGCGCTCCTTGAACGTGGTCATGTGATGCTCCTCAAACACTGCCGCCGTCGCAGCAGGCGCACGCCCCGAGCCGTCGAGGTGATAGCTGCGCCCGCACAC
>DAORHS010000812.1:0-2439 GCA_035438165.1 Prosthecobacter sp. | reverse complement strand
GGATGAAGTGAAGGACCGCCTGCATGAGATGGCCACCGGCCTCTCCGGCGGCCAGCAGCAGCGCTTGTGCATCGCCCGCGCCATCGCCTTGCAGCCGCGCATCCTGCTCATGGACGAGCCCTGCGCCGCGCTCGACCCCATCGCCACCGCGCGCATCGAGGAGCTGATTCTGCAACTGCGGGGCCAGTACACCTTCGTCATCGTCACGCACAACATGGAGCAGGCCAAGCGCATCGCCGACCGCACCGCGTTCTTCTACAAGGGCAAGCTCATCGAGGAGGACGACACGATGACCATCTTCAATCGCCCGAACGATCCTCTGACCGAGTCCTACATCACCGGCCGGCTGACTTGATGCCAAGGCGGCGGGGCTCTGTCCCCGCCCGACGGACAGCGCGGGGCCTGAGACCCCGCCTCCTTGGTTGCAATGCGCGTTCAATGACGCACCTTTCGCGCCGCATGAATCCCCGCCCCCTCCTGTTTCTCCTTCTCGCCGCCATCGCGCATGCCGGTGTGGAGGTGGATATTGAGAAATTCGGCGAAAGCCTCGGCGGCTGGACCAAAGAGGGGAAAAAGGCGGCGGAGTACAAATTCTCCGAGACGGACTACCGCACCTACAAGCCCGAGGTCACGCAGGCGCCGGACGGCGGGGTGTTCATCTCTGTGCGCGTGGACCACCTGCGCGGCCTGTTTTCCGCCGATGATCATGCCAGCATCGAGATGAGCTTCGGCCCGGACGGCACGCTTCTCTCCTCCCAGGCCGCGATTTCCATCCAGGAGCGCCGCATCAGCAGCGACATGTTTCGCAGCGGCGGTCAGTCTGCCGCCAAGGCTGCGGGCGACCTCGTCGGCGGCACGGCCGAAAAAGCCGCGAAGCTCAGCAGCAACGTGTTCGCCAGCCTCGCCTCGAAAGTGCTGCGGGAAAACGTCACCGAGCCCGGCCGCATCGCCTACCCCGCCGCGCTTCGCCACAATTACAACCTGCTCTACCAGTGCGTGAAGTTCACCAAGGATCCTCCCAAGGCGCTGCCGGTGGAGGGGGAGGAAGCGCCCAAGAAACCGGTGACGGCGGAGGTGAAAACGGCTCCCGAAGGCATGCTGGACGTTCGCACGTTTGGCGAGACCCCCAAGGAAGAACCCAAGAAGGAAGCCGAAGCGGCCAAACCATGAGCCGCAGGCAGTTGCTCATCGACGTTGGCAACGGACGCACGAAGTTCGGCCTCGCCACGCAAGAAGCGATCCTTGAGCACCGCGATCATCCCACGCGTGAGATCTCGCCCGACGCCGTGCGTGATCTCATTCGGGGCTGGCAGTTTGAAAGCGCCGTGATCTGCAGCGTCGTGCCGAAGGCGGTCCCCGCTTTTCGAGACGTGCTGGGGGAAACGCTGATCGAGCTGCGCCACGACACGCCCATGGGCATCGGCATCCGTTATCCGAAGCTCGAAAGCATCGGCCCGGACCGTCTTGCCAACGCGGTGGCGCTGGCGCACATGCATGGAGCGCCCGGCATCGTGATCGACTTCGGCACGGCCGTGACTTTTGATATTCTGAGCGCGGACAAGCATTACATCGGCGGCGTCATCGCCCCCGGGCTGCGTTTGATGACGGACTACCTGCACGAACGCACGGCCTTGCTCCCTCGCGTCGATTTGCGCGAGCCTGCCAGCGCTATAGGCCAGTCCACGGAGGCCGCCATCCTTGCCGGGGCCGCCATTGGCTATCGCGGCATGGTGAAAGGCATTCTGGAGTCCCTGAAGAAGGAACTGGATGCTCCGAACGCCCACATCGTCGCCACCGGCGGGGATGCGGAATGGATCATCGCGGGCATGGGCGAACGTATCGTCGTGGACCCGGATTTGACCTTGCACGGACTGCGTTTGGTGGGCAATCTCGCCGCCGCTTCGGGCGGAATGCCGAATGCCCAATGACGAATGGCTCGCCACCACTCTGGGCACATTCGTCATTCGTCATTCCACATTCGTCATTTCCCATATGTCTGACACTGCAAAAACCTCCATCGGCATCGACTTCGGCGGCACCTCCGTGAAACTCGGCGTTTGCCGCGGCGATGAACTCCTCGTCACCGACGAACCCATTCCCACCGCGAATTTCCACGGTCCCGCCGCTCTCATCAGCGAGATGGCCGCACGCGTGGCGAAACTGCAGAAGACCTATCCCGACATCTGCGCCATCGGTGTCGGCGTCCCCGGCCTCGTCGATTTCGATCACGGCTTCGTGCATGAGCTGACGAACGTGCCCGGCTGGAAGCATGTGCCGCTCAAGGCCATCCTCGGCGAAAAAACCGGACTGCCCGTGCTCGTCGAGAATGACGCGAACGCGATGGTCTATGCCGAGTTTCGTTACGGCGCGGCCCGTGGCCTGAAAAACGTCGTCGGCCTGACGATCCCTCCCCTCCGTCAACGGCTCGACGACGTCCCG
>DAORHS010000811.1:0-2445 GCA_035438165.1 Prosthecobacter sp. | reverse complement strand
AAAGACGCTGGTTCCTGTATGTCGCCACCGATCCGAAGGCGGATGGCGCTCCCGGGATGGATTTTCTGGCACCCTCCAAGGGCGTCAAACTCGATGAGAAGCGTCTGACGCTCACGTTCTCGACGCAGGAGGAGTTCAAGAAGGCCCGTGCGTTTCTGGAACCACGGATCGTGCCGCGACACCTGCTTGAAGTGCCCCGCCCCAGGCTGGAAGGAGACTCCAAATGAACACGCCGGACTTCACCATCGAACTCGACGAGATGACCGGACTCGGTCTGGTCATCACCTGCAAAAGCCGGGTGACTTACACGAATCAAGTCGGCGGTTATGCCTGCCGGCATCCCGAGCTCGAAGGTGTCTTTGTGCCGCTGCCGGGAAATGGTGCTGAAAAACTGAACGAGTACTTCACCGGGCCGAAATGGAACGGGCGCTGTTACGATTCCATCGACGAGGAAACCGCGAGCTTCATCGACTCGATTCTGCGCGAGCTGGACCTGGGCAGCTCGCTGTGCGTGGACCGTGAAAAGCTCGAAGAGTCCTGCGAGGCGTGGATCTGGGTCAAAATCAGCATGAACAGCCTTCTCTGGCTCGGATTGAACGAAGGTGAAGGCATCCTGACCTGGGAGAACAGCGACTGAACCGCCGATTTCAATGATGACCTTTGCCCGATTCCTCATGCGCCTCGGCATTTTCGCCATGCTGGCCGCCGCGTTTGTGTGGACGGCGTCGCTGTTTGGCTTCCTCATCGAAACGGCCCGCTGGGTTCCGCATGCGGCCGGTGGCGGCCTGCTGCTGCTCATCATCGGTTCGCAGATTTTCTTCCGTCGCACCTCCGGCGTGCGCCTTCCCCCATCGAAAACACCTCATGAGCAGCCCAAATACCGTCGATGACGATGGCATTCATTTTGAATGCAACGCCTGCCATGAGGAGCCGCACCAGCCGCGCCTGGATGATTTGTCCGCGTGGGCCAAACTCTGCGGTTACGACAGCTCGTGCATCCGCCTCTGCCAGGAGCCGGATGAACGGGCGCTGGAGACGATCCGCATCAATCCCAACCTCATCGCGAAGCATCAGTTCATCGACGCCGCGCCGGGCGCGGGGAAAAGCTACATCGCCTGCGTGAGCCATCCGTTCATCGCGAAACCGGGCGAGCCGTTCTGGTTCCTGCATCAGCCGACGTTCGCGCTGGAGAACGGCTGGGAGGAAAACCCGGAGGAGATTTATTATAGCCATCTCGTGCATGCGGTGTTCGACCGCGTGTTGCATCGGGACAAGAACTTCGCGCTCATCGTCGTCACCGTGCAGGAGATGCTGAATGTCTCTGCCATCCACGACCTTTTCCCCGAGACGACTGACGCCAGTGTCTTCGCCATGTTTGACGACGATTACGCCCGGCGGGCGTCCTGGGTGCGCTGGTTGAACTACGTGTACGTTTATTGGAACCTCGAAAGCGATGTGGGTGTCTGGTGGCTGTTTCGCCAGGAGGCGCTGTATGAGACGCCTCCGCAATTCAGACTGGTGCTTCAGGGCCACTGGGGCTGGCATGACGCGCTCGTCTGGGCCGGCAACCAGCGCCTCTCCGAGACCGAGGCCGCGCGCGTTCACTCCTTCATGCTGCGATGACGCGGGGCCGACGCTCATTCACCGGCTTCAGCGGCGGTGCCGTCGCCCGGCTCTTTCTCCGACTTTTGCTGCATCGCGAGCAACTGCTCCCGCAGCGGCGCGAGTTCGTTCCACTCCAGGGCCAGAGGCAGGTACGTGCTCTCATACTTGCCGTGTTCCAGCGTGAACAGCTCCGCCAGCACCCATTCCGCCTCTTCCAACTTCTCCAGCGCTCCCAACGTGACCGCGAGCTTGAACAACAGCCCCGGATGATGCGGATGCACCTTCAGAATCTCGAGCATGCGCTCATGCGCCTCCGTAAAACGGCCGGAAAACAGCAGCGCAGCGTTCAAGCGCAGCCAGTGGTCGAGCTCGTCCGGCTCATGGAGAATCAGCACTTCCATGTAGCGGACCATCGCCGCATGATCGCCTGAAACCTCCCAGATGTCGGCGTAAGCCTTCAAAACATCCGGGTGCTTCCGGCTTCTTTCGCTGGTGATCTTGTCCAGCTCCGCCTTCGCCTCCTGCCAGTTGCGCAGCGTGAGCCACCCTTCCGCGGCTTCGATTTGGCGCTCGAACGGCCGTTCGTCTCCAGGATCGTCGTCTTCGTTCATCAGAAATGACCGGCGTGACGGCGGCGTCACCGGTCGTGGCTCAACGGCGCAGCTTTTTCTTCAAACGCATCCAGGTCGGCACGTCGAGATCCTCGCCCTGCACGATGGAAGGCTCGGTGTCCTTGAAACGGCCGCGGTCTTCCTCACCGAGGCTGAAGGTTTGCTGGCTGTCCGATGTGGACTTGCGGGCGATGACGGTGGTGGCGTTGATCGTCGTGGTCGGCGGTTC
>DAORHS010000810.1:0-2456 GCA_035438165.1 Prosthecobacter sp. | reverse complement strand
GCAGGGTGCTGATCACCGTGGTGATGGTGTCGGGCTCGACTTCATAGCCCTGCAGCCACTGGCAGAAAATGCCGTTCCGGGTGAGGCGCTGGCTCGCATTGCGGTAGAACTCCCGCGTGTAGAGATTGGCCACACCGGCACGACATGGATTCGACGGCTCGGAGACGATGAGGTCGTAGTTTTCGCCTTTCGTGAGGAGGAACTCGCGGGCGTCGCCGGTGATGTTGTTGATGCGCGGATGCGTCATCGCGTTGCGGCTCACCGGGTCGAAGAAGCGGGCCACTTTGCGGATTTCCTCCTCGAGTTCGAGCACATCGACATGCTGCATGCCGGGGACGTCGGCCAGCCAGCCGGCGGTGGTGCCGGTGCCCAGTCCCACCACACAGGCGTTCTTGGGGCTGGGATGCAGGATGGCGCCGGTGATGCCGAGCATGACCTGCGTGGCGGCATCGCCGACGGCGGAACCGTCGCTCTTGCCGTTGGTCAAAAACGAATACTGCGTGCCGTTGATCACGGCGACGCTCGTTTCGCGCCCGTCGTAAGCCTGCACGAGAGCACGCTGCGCATTGCGCTCCCAGGTTTCCAATCCGAGCGCCGAACGGTAGTCCTGCGACACGCGGCCGTAGCCGATGGGCGTGTGCATCCATACCGCCGTGGGCCCCATGGCGCCAAACGCGCAGAACCCGCACACGACCAGTGCTGCGGCGGCCAGACCGCCATTCCAGCTCAAACGCGAGACCATCGTTCCGGCCTCCTGCGGCCTGCCACGAAGCTGAAGCCACAGCGACGCCGCGGACATGGTGGCGATCAGCAAGGCCGCCAGCACCCAGCATCCCTTCAAGCCGAGCAACGGCACCAGGATGAAGCCGCCCAGCAACGAGCCTGTGATGGAGCCAAACGTGTTCCAAAGATACGCCCTGCCCAACTGCTGACCGACCCCCGCATTGCCACGCCCGAGCAGGGACACCAGCAGCGGAAACTGAATGCCGCTGAGCAGCGATGGAATGAACGCCAGCGCACCCATGACCACCGCCCACCCCATGGCCATCTCGCCGAGCCCCAGGCCGCGCAGGCTGTCATTCAGGATCAGCGCGAGATGTGCGATCCGATCTCCCAGCGCATACGGCACCAGCACGGCGAGCGCCTGCAGAGCAGAAACAATCGTGAAACCGGCGATGCTGGGCTCCGCTTTTTTCAAAATCAGGGAATACAAAAGGCCGCCGATGCCCATGCCCGTCAGCACGACGCACAGCACCAGACCAAAGCCATAGACCGATCCCCCGAGCAGCGGCGTCGAGATGCGATACCACACCAGTTCCGCCACAAAGAACGTGAAACCGCTCATGAATGCCGCCGCGAGGACGAACGAAGGCGGGGCTTTGGCGGCCACGCAGATTTCGTTCGTGGGTTCAGCTTCGATGCTTGGCTGGCGCGCCTCCTTCTCTTGAAACATCGAAATGCTTCCCGCTGCGAGCGCGATCACCAGATTCACCAGCACCGCGATGGTGAGCGCCGCATTATTGCCAAAGGATGGCAGGAGCCAGAAGGTGCTCAATGCAGCCCCAATCACGGCTCCGGCGATGTTGATGCCGTAGAAAAATGCAGTGGTGGAGCGGTGCGGATCGTCGTCGCACTGGGCAAACTTCATCGCCGCCGGAAGCGTTCCGCCCATCAGAAAACAAGGCACGCCGAGCACCAGCGCCGTCATGAGCAGTTGCAGGCAGGTGGCCATGCCGAGCCCCATGCCAGCCGTCCCGCCCGTTTGCAGATACAACGAACGAGCCAGGCCGAGCATCGCAGGCGACGCCACCGCCGCGAGCGCGATCCCCACCTCCAACCGAGCGTAAAATCGAAACGGACGCCCCACCCGCTCCACCCACCCACCGAAGAATTTACCGCCAAAGCCCCGCCCGCCCATGAAGACAGCCATCAACGCAGCCGCCGCCGGTGCCGCACCACCAAACACCAGCCGGAACTCCCTCAGCCAGACGGTTTGATATACCAGGGAACAGAAACCCGAGAGAAGCAGGATAAGCGCCAGCGCGAGGCGGGTGAACGGGGCACGAGAACGGAGGGAGGAGGGAGGCAATGAACTCATAAATCTATATAATTAGCATCAATTAATGTTAATTACCATAAATAATCAAGCATATTCACAACCACCTTGCCTGCTTCTCGCCCTCAACCGCCCCATTTTGCCCATGAGGTCACCAGTTCCTTCACCCTTCCCACGCACCCGTTCATTTGCCACACACACACGCAATCACCCTGCTCAGGCCCAACAGCTTCAAACTCTGCCTCCTCAGCGGCCTCAGCCTGCTGATCTTCCTTTCCGCCTGCACCAGCGAATCCCGCCACCAAGCCTTCGTCTCGAAAGTGGTGCCGTTGTCATACTGGCCGCCCATCGCGGGCGGTCAGATGGAGCTGCACTACCAGCCCCAGGTCAACGTGGCCGA
>DAORHS010000809.1:0-2459 GCA_035438165.1 Prosthecobacter sp. | reverse complement strand
ACCGGTGGACCGGGCTTGCGAGGAGGAGTCTTTCTTTTCGTCGCTCATGACGCTTTGCGGGCAGAAGCACGCCGCAGTTTGTCCATCATGGCGATTCCCATGCCGTGTTCATGCAACGGTTCTGCAATGATTTCATCGACGCCGAGCTTGTCGAGCGCCCGCAGGACGTAAAAGAAGCGCACGGCCGCCTCAGGAAGCTTGCCGTTGCCGGGACTGAGCATCATGACCTCTTCCCAGTCGGTGAGATTGAGGTAGCCGTCCTTCTCCTCGCCCCGGTAGCTCATGAGGGCGTAACGTTTGCCTTCTTCGGGAATGAAATCGGACGGGCGCTCCAGCAGGCGCAGCGGAGTCTTCGGCGCGTAATGCGAAGCAAGTTGTCCGGGTGCCTCAGTGGCTTCGTCCACCACTGTGCGCGTGAGGTAGCGCACTTTGCCGTAGGCTTTCAAATCTTCCGCCGTGATAGGGCCGGGGCGAACGATGGTGATGAACATCTTCGGGCTGCCGGGTTCGATTTTGATGATGGTGGACTCCAGGCCGAACATGCAGGCACCGGCATCGACAATGAGATGGATGCGGCCGTCGAGTTCGGCAAGCACGGCGCTGGCCGAGGTGGGACTGATGGAGCCGAAACGGTTGGCACTGGGCGCAGCGAGCGGTTTGTCGAGCGCACTGATGACACGGCGGAAAACGGGATTGGAACTGACGCGGACGGCGACGGTGGGAAGTCCGGCGGTAACGATGTCGGGCACGACAGGCTTTTTCGGCAGGAGAATCGTGAGCGGACCAGGCCAGAAGCGCTCGGTCATCTTTTTCAGCGTCGCGGCGATCTCCGGCGGCACATCGGCGACAAGATCGAGCTGATCCTTGTGGGGCAGATGAACGATGAGCGGATCAAAGGTGGGCCGCTCCTTGGCCTCGAAAATTTTCGCGACGGCGGCCGCATCGAGCGCATTCGCCGCAAGGCCATAAACGGTCTCCGTCGGCAGGGCGACGACTTCACCCTCGCGGAGCAGCCGGACGGCCTCCTCGACCGCCTGATGCATGAGCGGCGGCTGGTCGGTGGGCAGAACGGCGGTGATGTAACTCATGATGGCGATGTGTGGCTTTCAATCACCGCCCAGGCGTTGTGATTGTGGATGGATTCGTAGTTTTCGGCTTCGACGCGGAACCACGTGATGTGCGGATGCGCCTTGGCCTTGACCGCGATGTTGCGCACAAGGTCTTCGACGAAGACCGGATTGTCGTAGGCGGCTTCGGTGACGTGTTTTTCGTCAGGACGCTTCAAGATGCTGTACAACTCGCTGCTGGCGCTGCACTCGACGAGCTCGAGGAGATCTTCGATCCAGACCGGTTCGCTGAAGCGGACGGAGAGAGTGACGGTGCCGCGCTGGTTATGCGCGCCACGGGCGCTGATGGCTTTTGAGCAGGGGCAGAGCGTGGTGACGGGGACTTCGACGGTGAGGACGAAATCGATCTTCCTGGCCTCGGCATTCACTTCAAAGATAACGCCGTAATCGAGGAGACCTTCGGCACCTGAAACGGGTGCCTTTTTGGCGCGGAAGTAGGGAAACCGCATTTCCACATGCGCCTTGTCGGCATGGAGCTTTTTCATCAGCTCTCGCGGCATGGCGACGATGTTGGAGACGGTGAGCTCTTTGCCATGCGCGTGCAGCACCTCGACGAAGCGGCTCATGTGCGTGCCTTTGAACTGATGCGGCAGATCGACGGCCAGCGAGACCGTGGCGACGGTGTGCTGCACGGCGGCATCACGATCACGGATGCTCAGCGGGAAGCGCAAACTGCGCACGCCGACGCGATCGATGGGCAGACGGCGGTCATCGTGTTCGTTTTGCGTGTCGGTGAGGGCGGACATGGCTGGAAATGAAACTTCCCACTGCCGCGCGGTGCAACAGTGGGAAGCGGATCAAAAGAAACCCATCACGGGCGGACCTGTGATCAGGCCATGAGGTTCACAGCGCGGGAGCGCTTGATCTCACGCACGACCTTGCGGTGCAGCCAGGCAGGAAGACCGGTGATGCGGCGGGGAATGAGCTTGCCGGATTCCGTGGTGAAGCGGGCGAGCAGCTCAGGGTTGGTGTAGGAGATTTTTTCCACCGGGATGTCCACACGGCGACGCGGCATCTTGCGATTCGCGCGACGGAAGTTGGACATGCGTTCTTTGGTCTTCGGTTGCATGGCAGTCTTGGGTAAAGATTAGCGGGTTTCGCGGTGGAGGGTGCGCTTCTTCATGAAGTGATTGAACTTCACCTTCTCAAGGCGGCCCGGGGTGCGGACGCTCTTCTTGTTGCGCGTGGTCACGTAGCGGGAGGGCGGCATACCTGCGGCTTTCGCTTCGGTGCATTCAAGGGTGATGATTTCTCGCGGCATAAATTTGGGGCGCGGAGGCTAGGTCACTCCTTGGAGAAGTCAAGCGATTCGCCTGAGTTGTTGTTGGAGGA
>DAORHS010000808.1:0-2460 GCA_035438165.1 Prosthecobacter sp. | reverse complement strand
TGAGCGCGATCCGCAGCTCGCTTTGAAGCGCCGTTGCCACAAGGAGCATTTGCGTCCAGAATGCGCGCTCGTTTCCCGCCGCGCATGCCCCAGCTCCATCTTCAGCCCGACTTCGCCACCTTCCAATCGCTCGCGCAGCAGGGCAATCTCGTGCCGGTGATGGCGGAACTCGCCGCCGACTACGAAACGCCGCTCTCGGCGTTCCAAAAGATTCACGATGGCCGCTGCGCCTTTCTGCTGGAGTCCGCGGAGCTCACGCAGCACTCGGGACGCTACTCGCTGCTGGGCAGCTCACCGCGCATCATCTTCACCGCCCGCGGACGGGAGATCGAAATCGAGGAACGTGGGAAGAAGCGCAGCTTCACCACCACGGGAGACCCTTTGACGGAACTGCAGGCGCTCATGAAGCCATTCCGTCCGCTCGAAGCGCAGCCGCTGCCGGTGTTTCATGGCGGCGCGGTCGGTTATCTGGCCTACGACATGGTGCGCTTCTTCGAGCCGACGCTGCCCCCCGCCAAAAAGGATGAACTCGGCCTGCCGGACATGGTGTTCATGGTCACGGACACCGTGCTCGTATTCGACCATCGCACGCGGCGCCTCTCCATCGTCTCCAACGTCCACACCGACGAACATGCCTCCCTTGAAGCGGCCTATGAATGGGCACGTGAACAGATCGCAGGTGTGATCGCCAAACTGGAGCAACCGCTGGCCGCCAAGCCGCTGCAAACCTTTGCGCCGGCAGGCCACGATCAGCTTCCCGAGCCGGTGAGCAACACCACGCGCGAGGAATACGAGGCGATGGTGCTCAAAATGAAGGAGTACATCAGCGCCGGTGACATTTTCCAGGGCGTCCCCTCGCAGCGCTTTGAGACGGATTACAACGGCACCACGCTGGACCTGTTCCGAGCACTGCGGCATGTGAATCCGAGTCCGTACATGTTCTGCCTCGATTTCCCACAAGGCTTCGCGCTGGTTGGCAGTTCGCCTGAGGTTCATGTGAAATGCATGAACGGAAGAATCGACATCCGCCCCATCGCCGGAACACGCTGGAGAGGCAAAACAGCCGAGGAAGACGACTCGCTGGCCCAGGAACTGCTGAACGATCCCAAAGAACGGGCCGAGCACATCATGCTCGTCGATCTCGCGCGCAATGACGTCGGACGTGTGGCCGACTACGGTACCGTGCGCGTCAGTGATCTGATGATCATCGAACGCTACTCCCACGTCATGCACATCGTCTCGAACGTCGATGGTCATCTGCGCGACGACAAAACAGCCTACGATGTCATGCGCGCCACGTTCCCGGCCGGAACCGTCAGCGGGTCGCCCAAAGTTCGCGCCATGGAGATCATCAACGAGTGCGAGAAGAGCAGACGCTGTGCCTATGCCGGAGCGGTGGGCTACTTTGGTTTCGACGGCAACCTCGATTCCTGCATCGCTCTGCGCACCTGCGTGGTGAAAGATGGCAAGGCCTATGTGCAGGCAGGCGCCGGTGTCGTTGCCGACTCTGATCCAGCCTATGAGTACCGTGAAACACTCAACAAGGCGACAGGCATGCTGCGTGCGATTCAATGGGCGCGGCAGTTGGGTGAGTCGTGAGTCTGTTGAAGTTGCTCACACTCTAATCACACAGTTGCTCACACTGCATGCACACCCTTGCCTTTAAACAAAGAACCCTCCGGCATGCGAAGCCGGAGGGTTCCGTAGCGATCCAGCAACCAACAACGATGGAGGACCGATTGGCACGAAATGCGTAGCTGAGGAAGCTCTGCAAATGTGGCCCGCGAGTTGCCCCACGGACGCGACCATGTTAAAAAGTTTTGCCCCTCCCGTCAACCAAGGCACCCGTCTTTTGCAAAAAGAAACCCTTGAGTCGCATTTATGAGAGCCCAAAACTCCCAATTTTTCTCAAACTTTTAGCAAAAGCCCCCTTGACACCCCTCCCGCATCTTTTCCGTCACACACTGAGCAACTGAACACCTTTCATCATGCCCTCCTCCCAAAATCTCGGCCAACTCCTTCTCATGGGGGTGCCCGGCACCGAACTCACCCCGGAGGTCGCTGCGCGCCTCAAAAAGCTCCAGCCAGGCGGCTTCATTCTGTTCGGGCGCAACATCCAGACGCCCCAACAGCTCCGCAAGCTGATCGACGATCTGCGCGATCTCTCTGACATTGAGCCTTTTATCACGATCGATCAGGAAGGCGGGCGTGTTTCACGCCTTCGGCTCATTGGCGAAGAACCTCCCAACGCGCAAGCCTTGCGCGACAAAGGCGATCCCGAGTTGATCAAGCGCCACGGCCGGCTCACCGGCCAGATTTTGCGCCTGTTTGGTTTCAACCTCGACCTCTGCCCGGTTCTGGACATCTCTTATGATCATTCTGCAGACCATCCTCTCAAAGGCCGCCCCTATGGTCGCCATCCGCAGCAGGTTATCGACAACGCCGGAATCTTCAACCGTG
>DAORHS010000807.1:0-2490 GCA_035438165.1 Prosthecobacter sp. | reverse complement strand
CTCACACTTCCATTCGCCCTCATCGGTGGTGTCATGGCCGCTTGGCTCGGCGGCGGCGTGCTATCGCTCGGTTCCCTTGTCGGCTTTGTCACCGTCCTCGGCATCGCCGCGCGCAACGGCATCCTTCTCGTCAGCCACTACCGCCATCTGCAAACCGAAGAAGCTCAACCCTTCGGCCTCGATCTCATTCTTCGTGGCAGCGAGGAGCGCCTCATCCCCATCCTCATGACCGCCGCCACCGCCGCGCTCGCCCTGCTTCCCCTCGTGCTCAAAGGCGATGTCCCCGGCAACGAAATCGAGCGCCCCATGGCCCTCCTCATTCTCGGCGGACTCGCGACGAGCACGGTGCTCAATCTGTTTCTGCTCCCGGCGCTGTATGCGCGGTTTGGAAAGGTCAAAAACGGATCGGCCACTTCGACGTGAGCCAGACGGTGACGGTGTGGTTGTTTTCCCACACGTTGCCGCCGCGACGTTGGACGGTCTGCTCCATGAAGCCGATCTCAAGCCGTGTGGTGTCGCTCAACTGGCGGCCGAGGCCAATGAAGGCGCGGTTTTGGTCGAAGTAGTTCATGGAGACATTGCTGCCGAAATTAAAGAAGACTTCGTCCCACAGGGCGAGATACCATTTTTTGTCGCTGCTGAGCGGGATGGTGGTGCGCAGCATGTAGCGGATGCGGTTTTCGTAGCGCCAGTTGGTGACGTCGCCGGTGGCGGGTGCCACTTCACCGATGCGGCGCTGCTCCAAGCGAAAGCGATGCGTCCAGTCGAGGCCGAGCGCTTTGTGCGAAACGACGGCCTGCTCCCACAGGCGATGCTCCGGGAAATCCGCCGCGACGGGAATGTCGCCATACGGATGCGTCTCGACCCAGGCGTAGCCGGCGCTGACGGTCAAAGCGGGGCTGATCGTGTAATTGATGCCGGGACGCAGCAGGAGCTGCTGCCAGTGCTCCCCCATGTCCGCCCGACGGATCTGCGATTCGAGATGCAGACCCCACGGGCCTTTGCCGAGGGGATGATCACCGACGTAGTTGAGCCAGAGGTTGTCGTTCGACTCGGTGTGATCGGCAGCGCCGAGGCTGCCGAGGAGCGCGAGGAGGATGAAGAGGGCACGTTTCATGAAAAGGCGGCCCCGTATTACGCGGCGAGGTGGGCGGATCAATGCGCGGCGTTCGCCACATCGAGTGAGCGTTTATCCAGCGTCTTGAGCGCCTGCATCTGCTTGATGGTGCTTCCCATGACTCGTTGGAGCCGTCGAAGAACATGACGTTTAATGAATAACATCCCACCTTGACCATCTCATGATGTCGGCGAGTCTTGCCGCCGCTTCCTCAATGAAACGCTTCTGGCAAATCCTCGCACTTCTGATGCTGGCCTTGATGGTCCCGGCTTCGATGTGCTGTTATGGGCCGGAGGGCTGCGCCAGTGAGGTTTGTGGTTCGTGTCCTGACCACGATCAGCATCACGGCGATGAGCATCACGCTCCCGTCTCCTGCCCGAGCGATACGATTGCTCACAGCCAAGTTCCCGCGCCGGTCATCCTTCCTGCAATGCAGATGGTAGAGCTGGCGGAGTTGATTCAGGCGATGATCCGTCTTCAAGACGATCTCGCCACGGCCACGGATTCTTCCGGGCTGCCGATGACCACCGCGCCGCCGGAACTGCGAGCGACGTGGCATTTCACGCAACGCACGGCACTGCCTGTGCGTGCGCCTTCGATCCAGGCTTAAAGCTCCGTGCGCTGATCCGCCCATGATGGCGGTGACATCTACGCAGGAGCTACCCACCACGACCGCTCGCTTAGCGGCATTGCGGCTTTGCCGTGCCTCCGTCGAAATCTTCATCCCCATCTCATCATGCGCTCATTCATCCTTTCATCTCTCTTGCTGGCCGCTGTGCCGCAGCTTCTCGCGGCGGATTCCAAACCGGAGCCGTCCGCCATTTCCAGTCTCGTGGGCCGCACGCTCGCGGGGAATCCTGAAATCCGCTTCTATGAGGCGGAGATCGCTGCGGCGAAGGCCACACGAAGCACGGCGGGCAGGCAGTCGAATCCTGAGTTGAGCCTGCAAGTCGGCAACAACAGCATCCGCAACGCCGACAGCCACTCCAACGGCCTCGCCTTCTCTGCCGAGCTGGCGCAGCCCATCGAGTGGCCGGGACGCTTGGGTTTGCGCAAGGCCATCGCGAACCGCGACATCGCCATGGCGGAGCTGGGGCTGGAGAGGTTTCGGTTTCACCTTGCGGCCCGCGTCCGTGTGCTGGCCTTCACGCTGTCCGCGCAGCAAGACCTTGCCAATGCCGCAAATGAAGTCGCCTCACGTTATGCCTCGCTGCGCGAGGTGATGGTGCAGCGCGAGCCAGCGGGCATCGCGCCGCAGCTTGAGATCGCCACCATTGAAGCAGCGGCACTCGTGGCCGAGTCGCGGGCGGCAAAGGCCGGTGTCGTGGTGCAAAAGGCGCTGCTGGAGCTGAACCAGCTCATGGGCCGCCGTG
>DAORHS010000806.1:0-2493 GCA_035438165.1 Prosthecobacter sp. | reverse complement strand
AGGGTGGAGAAGGCGTTGCCGCTCTTGCCTTGAGGTGCTAGCTCGCTGAGTTGAGGCATGACCCGGGGCAACCGCTCGCTCATCATCCTGATTCTTGTCATCCTCGCGGGGATCATCGTGCCGTTCGTGATCTGGGGGGCGGCGTTTGACAAGACGCTCAGCCTCGAAGGTGCGCGGCAGTGGATGGAAGGCTACGGCGCGTGGGCGTGGGCGGCGGGGATCGTGCTGCTCGTGGCGGACATCGTGCTGCCGGTGCCCTCGACGGTGGTGATGTCGGCGCTGGGCTGGATGTATGGCTGGTGGATCGGTGGATTGATCTGCTCGGCAGGTTCGATGCTGTCAGGAATCGTGGCCTATGGCGCATGCCGCTGGCTGGGGCGTGGTGTGGCACGCTGGATCGCGGGAGAGGAGGGGCTGCGGCGAGGCGAGGAGATCTTCGAACAACGCGGCGGCTGGCTGGTGGCGCTGTCGCGCTGGATGCCGGTGCTGCCGGAAGCGGTGGCGTGTCTTGCGGGTCTGTCGCGCATGCGACGGCGTGTTTTCTTTCCCGCGCTGGCTTGCGGTTCCATCCCCACGGGATTCGCGTTCGCCGCGATCGGCCATCTCGGTCAAAGCGAACCCGGATGGGCGATGGCCCTGAGCTGCATCGTGCCAGTCGTTCTCTGGCTGGGCGCGGCGCGCTGGCTGAAGCGCTAACGCATTTCCTTCAATCCGGCGGCGGTCGCCGCGGCTCGTGCGAGGCGCAGCATTTCGCGACGTGCGATCCAAAGACCAAGGGGTGTGAGCAAGGCGACAGCGACAGCAGCCAGGGCACCCATGACGAGAAGATGCCGGGTGGTCATCATCAGGCCGGCGATGATGAACCACAGCAGGAAGTTCCATCCCATGCCACGGCGCATGCGCAGCATGCAGCGTACGCGGGTGAGGCAGCGGCCTTCGCCATGATATTCGGTGACGCTGATCCAGGCGCGGGAGACTTCGGCCCAGGGCCAGGCTTCGATGTCAAACCACCGCCAGCCGTCGTCGTCACGATGCACCGTGTGGGAACTGCGCAGTGCGGAACACATCTCACGCAGCCAGTCGTCCCGGGTGATTCCGTCTTCGCTCCAGAAGCGTAGCGTGCCCAGCGGGATGGTCTTTTTGTGCGGCATTTCCGGGGGCACAATCTCTGGCAGCAGCGGATGGCGGCTGGGGCGCGCTCCCAGTGTGACCATGCCACGCAGCCGCGCCCACTCGCGCATGACTGGCTGCAGCAGACTCAGCCAGGTGAGCAGCAGGCGATCCCGCAGCCCGTGCATGTCGGCAGCAGCGGCGTTTCGTGATCCAGTCCGCCACGCGGCTGCGAGTGCGAAGAGCAGCAGGCCTGCGGCAATCCATGGCTGATGACACACGAGCGCGACCAGCAGCAGCGCGATCCAGAGCAGGCCGGTGAAGGTTTCCCACCAGCGGTAACCTGACGGAGCGTAAATGACCTGAAACGCGCCGAGCCCGAAAGGCCCGTGGAAGATGCTGCCTTCCACCGGGCTGTCCGTCGGCAGAACATCGCCATAAATTCCGCCGCGCCATCGCGCCCCGCCGAGCATTCCGAAACGCTCAGGATGCGCCTTCATCAAAAGCGCCTCCGCATGGCCGTAGCCGCGCTGCTGTTTCAGATAGGCCTGGATGGTGAAGCGGCGGTGATGCCACACCATCGCACCTGGCACAAAGACCAAGCGTCCGCCTGCCTCGCGCAGCCGCCAGCAGACATCGACATCGTCGCCTGCCGTCGTGAACTCAGCACGGAACCCGCCGATTTTATCGAGCGCTTCTTTGCGGATGGCGAGATTGCAGCCGGGCAGATGCTCGGCCTCGATGTCGTCGAGAAGGACGTGTGCCGGTGCGCCGGGTGCGGCTGCCACGACGCGTTCGATATGATTGCGCGGCGGCGGCGGGATGTTTGGGCCACCGGCGGCGGCGATAGATTCATCCTCAAAGGCGTGGCTCAGATGCACGAGCCAGTCCGTGTGCGCGATGCAATCATCGTCCGTGTAGGCGATGACGGAGCCGGTCGCGATCTGTGCGCCCAGATTGCGGGCGATGCTGAGTCCGGCGTGTTCCTGAAACTGGTACCGCACCTGCTCAAAGCGCCGGGTTGTTTCCGCGGTGGCGTCTCTCGAGCCATCATCGATCACAATCACCTCATAGTCCGGATAGTTTTGCCCCGTCAGCGACTTGAGGCAGGCGGGCAGCGTGTGATCTCCATTGCGTGTGCAGACGACAATGGAGATGCGTGGCGGTGCGGCGGGCGGGAGCAATTGAGGTTTCAACTCACGCTGCAAGGCGCATGCGGGACGCTCCTTTCTCTCCCGGTCCACGATGCCAAACTGCCAGCCGGTGACGTCGCGTCCGCCGCGGTGCCATTCGTCGGTGTAGGCAAACCAAACACCGCCGGCGCACCCCCCTCTCAGCAGCGCATCGTGCTGCCATCGCATGACCTCAACCTGCCGCTCCGGT
>DAORHS010000805.1:0-2500 GCA_035438165.1 Prosthecobacter sp. | reverse complement strand
CGCGAGGTGATCGAATTGTTCGATCTCGTGCCGGTGGGAACGCAGGTGTGGATCGGAGAATAGTGGTTCGCACAGTCCCTGTGCGGCACTCTCCGCCATCACATCCAGCTCCGAGTGATTCCCCAAACGGCCTTTCCAGCGGAGATTTGGTGTAACAAGAAAACCATCAGCTTACGAAGCGCCGCACAGAGGATTGCCTTCGGCTCGCTTCGCGAGGTTCGACTATTCTGCTCATGGCAGCAGCCCGAGCGACTTCAGAAACGCGTCCGTCTTCTTCATCGTGTCGTCGAAGAGGGCTTTGTCGCGCATGAGATAGCCGTGTGCGCCGCCGTCATTCACGTCGAGTTCGCAGCGGTTGCCGGCCTTGAGCATCGCCTCATGGAAAGTCTTGGCCCCGGCGAAGGGCGTCACGGTATCGCCCGTGCCGTGGAAGATGAGCGTGGGCGGCAGCCCGGCGCGGACGTTGTGAGCCGGCGAGAGCTCCTGCCAGCGTTCGCCGATCTTGGCCTGACCGTAGCCTTCTTTCGAGGTGTCGATGACCGGGAAGAGCAGCACGAGCGCGTTCGGCGATGCGGAAACGGCGAGATCATCACCGTCCTCATTCACCTTGTCGAAAAGAGCCGTGGCGACGGCGAGATGACCGCCTGCCGAGCCGCCGCTGACGATGATCTTCTGCGGATCAATGCCGAGTTCAGTGGCGTGGGCGCGGATGTGGCGCACGGCGGAACGCGCGTCCTTCACGCAGTCAAACACACTGACGCCGGTCTTCGCGCTGTGCAGGCGATACGACATGCTGATGCCCACGAGACCGAGTTTCGCGTAATGCGCGGCAAACGGATACATGCGCGGCGGAGCACCACCGGTCCAGCCACCACCATGAATGATGAGGTAGGAGGCGCGTTTGTCGCCTGCCTTGAAGCCTTCCGGCTCAAAGACATGCAGTTGCAGCTCACGCTCGGCGATTTTCTTGTAAACAAGGACGCGTGACGGCTTCAAACCCTTCGCCAGCGTGTCCACAGCATCGGGTGCCTTGGCTTTGGCGGGTGTTTGGGAAAACGAAGGAACGGTGAGGAGCAGCGAGAGAAGCAAGAGGTGTTTCATGGATTCAAAGGTCATTGTTTGCCGAAGCAGTAGGCGCACTTGTTTGAGCGGAGAAAAATGCGTCCGTCTGACACGGCGGGGCTTGCATTCGTGATGCTGCTGTCGTCGGCGATGACGTTCGTGGCGAGCAGTTCGAACTGCGGCTTCGCTGCGATGACATAGGTGCCGGTCTCGCGGCCCACACAATAGAGTTTGTCGCCCGCAAGCAACGGCGTGGCGTAGAAGCGGTCGCGTTTCGGGCGCCGGGTGAGCGGTTGCTCATAAACGACCTCGCCCGTATTCGCATCGAGGCAGGTGGCGAGGCCGCGCGAGTCGTTGATGAAGTAAAGATGGCCGTCCTTGTAAACAGGTGAGCCGACGTTGCTGCCCTTCTGCGCCTGCCAGAGCACCTTGCCGCCTTTCACCGCCTGACTTTGTCCACCGGGATGCCCGATGACGAAAATGACGCCGTCATGCGCAACAATGCTGGGGCAAAGCTCGGCCGCCTTGATGCTCTCGCAGCTCCACAGCTCTTTTCCGGTGAGCGGATCGAAGGCGCGCAGCTTGCCGCTGGAGTTCACCACGAGTTCGTCGTGTCCATCCATCTTCACAATGGTCGGCGTGTTCCAGGACGCGGGGAAGCCGGTGGCGCTCCACACGGTTTTGCCGGTCTTGAGGTCGAGCGCGAGCAGTTGATTGCTTTCGAGCGCGGCGTTCACGATGAGCAGCTCGCCATAAAGAATAGGCGATGAACCGACGCCCCAATCATGCGCCTTTTCGCCGACGCTGACGTTCCAGACAGGCTTGCCATCGACGGTGTAGGCAAACACGCCCGCGTTCGCCATGAAGAAGAACACGCCTTTGCCATCCGTGACCGCCGAGCTCGACGCGTAGCCGTGCGTGGTGATATAGGTTCCCGCAAAAGGCGTGTTCGGCAGATCGGTGGTGATCTCGTGATTCCAGAGAATCTTGCCCGTCGCCTTGTCGAGGCACAAAGCGTGGCGTTTGAGATTTTTCATGTCGCCGGGCTCTTTCACGTCGATGCCGTAGCCGCTGTAGCTCGTGAGGAAGACCTTGTCGCCGCTGATGATGGGGCTGGATGATCCAGGGCCGGGCAGCTCGGTGCGCCACACGAGATTCTCCTTCTCGCTCCACGTCAGTGGCAGATTGGTGTCCGAGGTGACGCCGTCGGCGGTGGGACCGCGGAACTGCGGCCAGTCGGCGGCATGAGTGGTCAAGGTGAGGGCGAGTGCGAAGAGGGTCGGCTTCATGGTAGAGTGAGAACGCTGCCGGTCTCATCTGCATTGCATGCAACGCAGACGTTACTGAAGTCTGCTCAACGGATGCGATTTCACCGCGTCCCACGCGAGCTTTTGCAGCAGGCGGTTGAGAGCTTCTCCGTCTGCTTGTTTGCTCAGCG
>DAORHS010000804.1:0-2500 GCA_035438165.1 Prosthecobacter sp. | reverse complement strand
AGGATCCTCGGCGTTGATGCGGCACTAGATGGCATGGCCGCGCGGCTGGGCGTCCACCACGTGCTCGCTGAGCGGCAGGCCGGCGGCGACGCGGATCTGCTCCTTGATCAAGTCACAGCCATAGACCTCTTCGGTGATGGGATGCTCCACCTGGATGCGGGTGTTCATCTCCATGAAATAGAAGTTCTCGCAGGCGTTATCGACGAGGAATTCGATCGTGCCGCAGTTCTCATATCCGATCTCCTTGCAGAGCTTCACGGTGGCATCACCCATGCGCTTCCGCAGCTTGGCGGAGATCTTGGGCGAGGGGCACTCTTCGATGATCTTCTGATTGCGCCGCTGCATGGAGCAGTCGCGTTCGCCGAGATGTACGACATTGCCGTGGGAGTCGGCGACGACCTGAAACTCAATGTGGTGGGGTTTTTCGACGAGTTTTTCCATGTACATGGAGCCGTCGCCAAAGCACTTCAGGGCTTCGAGGGAGGCGGCCTGGAAGCTGGAGGCCAGGGCGGCTTCATTGAGCACGGGACGCATGCCACGACCACCGCCGCCGGCGCTGGCCTTGACCATGACGGGGTAGCCGATCTTGCGGGCCCACTCGAGGGCTTCTTCCTCGGTTTGGATGATGCCGTCCGAGCCCGGCGTGATGGGCATGCCGGCCTTCAAGGCGGTCTCGCGAGCAACGTTTTTGTCACCCATCATGCTGATGACGCGGGCCGAGGGTCCGATGAACTTGATTTTGCACTTCTCGCAGACCTCGGCGAATTCGGCCTTCTCGGAGAGGAAACCGTAGCCCGGGTGGATGGCATCCACATTGGCGATTTCGGCCGCACTGATGATGCGGCTCATCTTCAGGTAACTCTCGGTGCTGGGGCCGGGACCGATGCAGATGGCCTCATCCGCGAGATGGACATGCATGGAATCGACGTCCGCCTCGGAATAGACGGCGACGGTTTTGACATCAAGCTCCTTGCAGGCGCGAATGACACGAAGGGCGATTTCACCACGATTGGCGACGAGTACTTTTTTGAACATCGGGAGAGCGAAGGGCTAAGAGCGTAGAGCGCAGAGTCTAAGAAGTGATGGCAGCGGGAGGGACAAGGAGAAAGGCAGAAGGGGCGGGGATGGAACTCTTTGCCCTTCGCACCTGGCTCTATGCTTTCAGCTCGAACAGCGGCTGGCCGTATTGGACGGGTTTGCCGTCTTCCACGAGAATGCGGGCGATGGTGCCGCGTGCTTCGGCCTTGATCTCGTTCATCACTTTCATGGCCTCGATGATGCAGACGTTGGTGTTCTCGTCCACGCTGTCGCCGATATTTACGAATGACTTTTCACCCGGAGCGGAACTGCGGTAGAAGGTGCCCACCATTGGCGAGTTGATCGTTGGGCCGATGGGTTCGCCGCTCGTGACGGCAACTGTCGCGGCGGGGGCCGGGGCGGCGGCGACAGGTGTCGGAGCCGGAGCAGCGGCGTAGGAAACTGGAGCGGCAGAGCTGACCGGCATGCACTTGAGCAGTTCTTTCACGGCGTCCAGATCCGAGCCGCGGCGAAGTTCCAATTTGGCGCCCTTTTGTTCGCTGTGGAAATAGGTCAGATTGTTCTCGGCCATCAATCCGACGATCTCGCGAATCTGTTTGAGGTCGTAGGCGCAGTTGGATGCGGCGGGAGTGACGGGAGTGGCTGGTTTGGAGGTGGTGCGTTTGGCCATGTCGGGAGGAGTGTGTCAACGGACGTGCCGATACTACAAACTCCTCCCGATGTGGCAACCACAAAGGCGTTCTTGACATTCAAGCGCCCACTTGGTCAAACAAGGCCTCAGGGCACCCGCGGGAACTTGGAAAAGTCGGGCTTCCGCTTCTCCACAAAGGCGTTTTTGCCCTCCTTGCCCTCCTCGCTCATGTAGTAGAGCAGGGTGGCGTTTCCGGCGAGGTCGAGCAGCCCCATCTGGCCGTCGCAATCGGCGTTGAGCGCGGCCTTCAGACAGCGCAGGGCCAGTGGCGAGTGCTGAAGCATCTCCCGGCACCATTTGAGAGTTTCTTCCTCCAACTGATCAAGCGGGACCACCGTGTTCACCAGCCCCATGTCCAGCGCCTGCTGGGCATCATACTGACGGCAGAGATACCAGATCTCGCGTGCCTTCTTCTGACCGACAATGCGGGCCAGGTAGCTGGAACCGAGACCGCCGTCGAAACTGCCCACCTTGGGCCCCGTCTGGCCGAAGCGGGCATTGTCGGCGGCGATGGTCAAATCACACACAACATGCAGCACATGGCCGCCGCCGATGGCGTAGCCGGCCACCATGGCGACAACGGGTTTCGGAATCGTACGAATCTTTCGCTGCACATCGAGGATGTTCAGACGCGGCACGCCGTCCTCGCCGATGTAGCCGGCATCACCGCGCACCTTCTGATCGCCACCGGAGCAGAAGGCCAGGGGGCCCTCGCCGCAGAGGATGATGACACCGACATCGCGGTCCTCATGCACGATCTCAAACGCCTCC
>DAORHS010000803.1:0-2503 GCA_035438165.1 Prosthecobacter sp. | reverse complement strand
GTTGCGGAAAAGCTCCGCAAGGCCCCGCTCCCGGTGCGTTTCAGCAAGGGATGGGTCATGGTTGGTTGGCGGCTGGTTGGTTGGGAGCCGCCGATGCTAGACAGCCACACTGTTGTGACAACCGGCAATCTGAGCCGACACACGCCCCGCCTTTGCCTGACGGTGAAACGCGGAGGTCCTTCTGCGCAAGGCGCGTGGTGAATGTCTTTTACTTTCCCGCCTCGCGCGTGCCCGAGCCCTTCGGCATCTTCATGAGACTGTCCCCCAGCTCGACACGGACGGCTTCCGCGTGTTTTTGAAGTCTGGTGACTTCATCAGGGTTTTGGGCGGCCAGATTCTTGGATTCACTGAGGTCCGTGTAGAGATCGTAGAGTTCCGGCTGCTCGACTTTGACCTGCTTGTAGAGCACGGGGATGCCTCCTGCTGCCTTGGGCACATCGGGAGGCAGGCTGCGGTAGCTGTGGGGGAGTTGCAGTTTCCAGCGCCCGTCGCCGCTGGTGATGGCCTGAAGTTGATTCTGCTCGTAGTAGAAGGCGTAGAAGTCGTGAGGGTTCTTCGCCTCAGGAACACCGGAAACGATGGGCCAGCAGTTCAAGCCGTCGATTTTGTGCTCCGGCAGTTTGGCATCGATGACGTGGGCGATGGTGGGCAGCAGATCGATGGTCATCATCATCGTGTCCGTGGTGGTGCCCGCGGGGATTTTGCCCGGCCATTTCATGATGCCGGTCACGCGCGTGCCGCCCTCCCAGCAGGTGCCTTTGCCTTCGCGCAACGGTCCGGCGCTGCCGGCGTGATCACCATAGCTGAGCCAGGGGCCGTTGTCGGAGGTGAAGATGACCCAGGTGTTGTCTTCGAGCCCGTTCTTCTTCAATGCGTCCACGATCTGACCCACGGACCAGTCCACCTCCATCATGACGTCGCCAAACAAACCCTTGCCGGACTTGCCTTTGAACTTGTCGCTCACAAACAATGGCACATGCACCATGCTGTGGGCCAGGTAGAGAAAGAAGGGCTTGTCCTTGTTCTTTTCGATGAAGCTCACGCCACGGGCGGTGTAGTCGGTCGTGAGATGCGTCTGATCTTCCGGCGTGATCTCTTCGTCCACGACACGATCGTCTTCATACATCGGCAGTCTGGGATACACGCCCTTCTTCGCCTGCGGATGGTAGGGCCACATGTCGTTCGAATAGGGAATGCCGTAGTATTGATCGAAGCCGTGTCTGACCGGCAGGAACTGGGGCAGGGAACCGAGGTGCCACTTTCCGACGGCGGCGGTGGCGTAGCCTTTTTGCTTCACGAGTTCAGCGAGCGTCATTTCATCCGCGTTGATTCCGTGTTTGGCCGAGGGGCCGAGCGCCCCGTGAATGCCGACGCGGTTCGGATAGCATCCCGTCAGCAGGGCGCAGCGTGAGGCGCTGCACACCGGCTGCGCGACATGGAAGTTGGTGAACTTGCGCCCGTCGGCGGCCAGTTTGTCGATGTTCGGCGTCTGGTAGCCCTGGGCGCCGAAGCAGCTCACGTCGGCGTAGCCCATGTCATCGATGAAGATGACCACCACGTTCGGTTGTTCGGCGGCAGCCGCCGGTTGCAGGAGGATGAAAGACGACAGCAGGGAGAGAAGAAGCGGGCGCATGGTTGTCATTGGGGTGGTTGAATCTGGATGGTTGTCATTTCTCATTGGCCGGGCATGGCCAGCTCAAAATCGAAGGTGCGGTCCGGCAGGATGCAGCGCTGGTTGAGCTTCGGGGAGCAGTCCTGACAGCGCACGGTTTTTCCATCGGGCAGAACTTGCAGCAGCCGCAGCCAGCCGTTGCCGCCGTTCACGTCTTTTTGGTAATCGACGACCATCTCCTGCACGGCCTGCCCTGTTTGCGCGGTGCTGGTGCGATGGCTGGTGTAGCAGGCGTGCCCGCTGAGAATCATCACCACATTCGCGTGCTGCGAGGCCATGCGCCAGAGGTCCTCCGGCTGGGTGAGATCGGGCTTTTCGGCCTGTGCTTTGCCGGTGCTGGCGGCGGGTTTGATGCGTTCGTTGGTTCTGGGATCCAGATAGGCGTGGGTGAAGATGATGACGCCATGGCCGGGATGAGCGGTGATCACCTCATTCGTCCAGCGCAGCACATCAGCACGCGGGGAGTACTCGAGGCCGATGATGAGCCATTGGCGGCCGCCGGCTTCGAATTGATGCCAGTTGTTCTCTGATTTCTCAGGCTGCAGGTCATAGACTCCGCCAAAGGTGGGCATGGCGCGGAACATGGCCACTGGCAGCCAGTTGCTGAAGGCCGAGCGCCGCGTGTGGATCTGCAGCCTGCCGCCGTAGTCGTGATTGCCCGGAGCGCTGGCCCAAGGCACCTTGCCATCGAGCCGTTTGAAGGCATCCCGGGCCACGGCCCACTCCGCCTCGACCGAAGTTTCGGTGACGTCGCCCACCTGGATGACAAAACGGATTCCATACTTCGCAGCATTGTCCGCCAGCCATTGCGTCTGCTGGTGGAAGATTTCC
>DAORHS010000802.1:0-2505 GCA_035438165.1 Prosthecobacter sp. | reverse complement strand
ATCATTTCACGGAAAACTGCCGGCAGTCCCGATGGTATAAGAGCCCCCCCAGCGGGAGCATGGCAAGCCACAACAGGATGCCGCCATTCGACCGAAGATCCCGGACCTGTGACACGCACCCAACACCACTCAAAAAGGCGAAGCGGCTGTACTGCACGGCGGCACGCAGCAGGCGCAGCGGGGCGGTGAAGAACCAGCCGCTCTCCAGATCGAGCACCATCTTGAACATGAGGCGATGCCCGGCGGCGTTCGTGCGGGGATCGGAGCGGCCATGGACGAGCGAAGGGGCGTCCATCCAGTAGATGCGCAGTTCCTCATTGATGTGGCGGGTCTGATAACGCTGTGAAACCTGGCACCAGATGTAGGACTCCGGGATGAAGTTCCCCGGAACGTCTTCGGGATAGGGAAACTGGCGCAGGATGTCGAGACGCAGGAATCCCCAGTGCTCCCCATGCACCTTGTGACGGTATTCCAGCTCGGCGGCGGAGCAGTCGAGCGGATCGGCGGGAAACGTGGTGCCGACGAGGCGGCCGTTTTGATCCTGGCACAGGCCGGTGACGCCGGAGAAGGTGTCCCGCTGTGCGGCGGGAAGATTTTCCCAGTGATGCTTCAGGCGTTCGAGGGCGGCAGGCAGGCAGCCGTCGTCGGAGTCGAGCTTGAGCCAGAGCTCACCGTGGGATTCACGCAGGGAGAGATTGTGCGCATGATGCGCGCCGCGATGCGGCTCCTGCAGGTAGCGCACGGGAAAGGCGGCCTCGCTTTGATAGCGCTGCATCAGCTCCGCGGTGCCGTCGGTGGAGCCGTCGTCGATCACCAGCCATTCAAAGTCGCGGCAGGTCTGCGCCTGCAGGCTTTCAAACACCCGGTGCAGGGTGTGGGCGCGATTGAAGGTGGGGGTGTAAACCGTGAAGAGCGGCATGAGGTCAGGAGCAGCCTCTTCATTTTCGCCCGGAATCACGGGAGACGCAAACACCGTTCAGTAAGCGTTGTCGCGCTTGAAAAAGGTGAGCAGCATGATCTGCAGATCGAGCCAGAGGCTCCAGTTTTCGAGATACCACAGGTCGCACTGGATGCGTTCGCCGAGATCGGTGTCACCCCGGAGGCCGTTTACCTGCGCCCAGCCGGTCATGCCGGGCTTGGAGTGATGGCGGGCGTTGTAGTGCGGGATCTGATGCTTAAAACCTTCGATGAGTTCGGGGCGCTCCGGACGCGGGCCGACGAGGCTCATCTCTCCGCTCAGCACGTTCCAGAACTGTGGCAGTTCGTCGATGTTCCACTTCCGCATGAAGGCGCCGATCCTGAGGCGGCGCGGATCATCCTTCACGCACCATTGGGCGCCGGTGGCCTGCTCGGCGTTCAGCTTCATGGAGCGGATCTTGATGATGTCGAACGGCACGCCGTTGAACCCCCAGCGACGCTGGCGGTAGAAGACAGCGCCCGGTGATTCCAGCCAGACGAGGGCGCTGAAGATCGCGATGACGGGAGCGCTGAGCAGGAGCCCGATGGAGGCGCCCACGACATCGAGGGCGCGCTTGGCCATCACATTGAGCGTGTCATCCAGCGGCAGGCGTGTGACGCCCAGCACCGGCGTGCCGGCGATGGTTTCGAGCGTGAGGCCGGAGACGAACACGCGAAAGCAGGAGGGGATGACCTTGAACTGAATCATTTCCCGCTCGCAGAGGTTGGCCAAGGAGACCATCTGCTCACGAGGACCGTGGAGATCTGCCACGACGACCATGTCCACCGCGTGTGTGCTGACGAGGCGTTCGACACTTTGAAGATCTCCCAGGCAGGGAAGCACGTCCTCGGCAGGCCGGCTGTCCTCCGCGCCGCCGGTGCTGATCCAGCCCATGAGGTCAAAGGCGCAGGCCTGATCACGCTTCATGGTCTTCCACAAAGTGACGGCCTCCGCATTCCAGCCGACAAACAGGGTGCGCTGCTGCAGCGCTTCGATGCGCCCGGGGGTGCGCAGGCAGTGCATGAAAACCATGCGCCAGCCGAGGATCAGCAGCAGTGCGGTGGCACCATTGAGCGCCACATACACGCGGGAGATGCTGGGCTGCAGTTTCAGCGCGAGCGTGATGGCCAGAAAGCCGGCCGTCCAGATCAGAATCCCTTTGGCGATCTTCGAAGCCACCCAGCGGCTGCGGAGCAGCACATTCTGATGGTAAATGCCCTGCCAGCCGAGCACCAGGATCAGCGTCAAACTGCCCAGCGCCATATGGCCGCCATACTGGCGAAACGTCATGGCGTCAAAGTTGCCGAAATCACGCAGGAACGTCTGAAACCGCAACCAATAGGCCGCGTAGGCCGCGAGCACCGCCATCACCAAGTCCCCCAAGATGCTCACCAGCACCCAGAAGTGGGGAGACAAAAACTCCTTCTCACGCCACGCACGCCGGGCCTCCAGTGCCTGAAAGGCTGAACCGGGATTCAGAATGCTTGAATCAATATTTGTGGCTTCCATGGCTGGCTGGTCTAATCAATTGCCAAAATTATAGCAAT
>DAORHS010000801.1:0-2508 GCA_035438165.1 Prosthecobacter sp. | reverse complement strand
CCCGCTCTTCGTCGGCCCGCGTGCGGCGGTGAGGAAGCAGTTCTCCGTGCTGTGCCCGCCATTCACATCGGGATGGGAGAGGCCGCTGAACACCGTGAAGTCACTGCGAAAATCCGCGAGCGCCGAGAGGTAGGGCGACAACTCGTAATCACGCCCCGTGCCCTGCGGAAAGAACGGCTTCGGCAGCACCCCGAGGTTGTTCGAGATCAGCAGCATGCGCTTCGGTGTCAGCGCCTTCGCGCCACGCGCAAACACCGGCGTCAGGCACTCCAGCAGCGGCAGTGCCAGCGTGACGCCTGCGCCGCGTAGGAAGCGGCGACGTGGGAGTGGTTCGGCAACGTGAGGGGTGTTCATGGTTTCTGTCCTCCAAGGAAAATCCGGCTCTGCACCAGCGCGTGAAGCAAATCGCCCACGCGATAGCCATCTTTCGCACAGGCATCGAGCATCGACTCGATCTCTGGACGGTCCGAGAAGCGCACGGGCGTGCCGGTGGCGTAGATCGTGAGTTGCTGGAGCAGATTGCGGGCGAGCTGGCGCGGATTGGCAGCGAGGTGGGCTTTGAGTTCGCGAATGTTTTGGAAGCTGCGGCCATCCAGCAGCTTGCCGCTGGCATCGACGTTGGCGGCGAGCGTGTAAGCGTAATCATGGCCGGCACGGTCGATGCCGGTGATGCGTTCGCCTTCCTCCAATCCTCGATAGCGCGTGCGCCAGCCGCCGAGGATGTCGAAGTTTTCCAGCGCGAGGCCCACAGGGTCGAAGCGCGCATGACAGGCGGCGCAGGACTTGGATTTCGTGTGCAGGGCGAGGAGATCGCGGATGGTTTTGGCACCGCGAATGTCAGGCTCGACAGCGGGGACGCTGGCGGGTGGTGGTGGCGGTGGTTCGCCGATGAGTCGCTCCATGATCCATGCCCCGCGCACGACGGGCGAGGTGGTGGTGCCGTTTGCGGTGACCTTCAGAATGGCGGCCTGCGTGAGGAGTCCGCCGAGCGCGCTGTCTTTGGGCAGCGTGACTTTGCGCATCGCGGAGCCGGTGAGTGGCTGGAGCGCATAGTGTTTTGCCAGACGGTCGTTGGCGAAGATGAAATCGGCCTCCACGAGCACCTTCGCGGGCAGGTTGTCGCGAATCATCGCAGTGACGAAGGCGCGCGTCTCCATCTCCATGCTTTCGACGAGATAATCATCGAAACGATACTCGGGATAGAGCCGGATGTCCGGCTCGTCACGGCGGATGTGTCGAAGATTGAGCCAGTAATCGGTAAAACTGCGGATGAAGCGCTCAAAGCTTGCGCTGGTGATGAGGCGCTCGGTTTCACGTCGCAGCACCGCTTTGTCACGAAGCTGCTTTTGGGCTGCCAGCTCGCTCAAGGCGGCATCGGGGCGGGTGTTCGTTAAAAAATGCGAGAGACGCGAGGCGATGGCGAAGTGATTGTCTTCGCGCTCTGGCTCACGCAGATACAAAAAGTGCCCGGAGCAGAGGAACGCCTTGTAACCAGCCAGCATCGCCTCAGTGAAGGGCGCATTTTCACCAAGCCTGCTCTGGATGAGATCATCAAACGTCTTCAGCGTCTCTTCGGCGATGGGTTCGCGTGCGGCGAGTTTCACAAAGCGACGCAGCAGAGCTTTGGCGTCTTTGCTTGATGCATCGCCGAACAACACGTGATGTGAGGCAGGCGGCCACGTCTCCGATGAAGTCGGGCCTTCAACTTCGAGCCATTGAAAGGCGACGCCAGGCTGACCGCCTTCGGGAAACGGCGGATAGCGATAGGTCGGCGGACCGCCTTTGACGTTGCGAGCGAGCGGCACGGGCAGGCCGAGCAGGCTGTATTCAAAGGTCTCGCCTGGAAGAAGGCGGATGATCGTTTCAAAAGTCGTTCTCTCCGGCGGCACGTCCATGATGCCGCCGGTGGCGCGGACATCGCCGGAAACATCGGGGCCGGAGGGCTTGCGCGCACGAAATGTCATCGGCACGGGCTGTTTGGCCGCCACGAGCTTGTGACCGGGTTGTTGAAGCACGGCACGGGCGGAGAAGCGCACCTTGTAGTCTCCTGGCAGCTTTGCGACGAAGCCCTTCGGGTAGCCGTAGTAGGGCCAGTGGGCGGAGCGGAAGAGCGCCATTTCGAGCGTGGGATCGTCGCGCATGGCATCGAGCTGCTTCGGATCGACGATCTGGTTGTCCTTGGCGAAGAACATCGCTTCGCGCTCGCCAAAGGTGGATTTATCCGTGAACAAACTCGTGCCCACGGCCCGGAACTTTGTCACTGCTGGCGGTTTGGATTCGGTGGACATCGCAGTACGCAACGCGGCCTCGGCGGCGTCGAGATAAGCCGTGAGCTGCACGCGCGACATGTCGAGTGTCTCGGCACATTTGTTGAAATGATGGCCTTCGCGGTCCTCGGGCAGCATGTCGCGGATGTCGAGACTTGGGAGTTGCAACACATCGCGAAGGTTCTGCTCATACTCATCGCGATTCAGCCTGCGCAGCGGGCCACGACCATGTGCAAGGACT
>DAORHS010000800.1:0-2512 GCA_035438165.1 Prosthecobacter sp. | reverse complement strand
CGCATCATCGCCGCCAGCGGCCTCTACGCCGGCAACATGTCGGCCAAGCCTGCGAGCGCGGGCCTCAAACACTTCCTTCCGAAGCCTTACACCGCGGAAACGCTGCTCAAGACTTTGGACACGGTGCTGCGTGGTCCGTGAGGACTACTTCTGCTTCGCTTCGTAGCCCGGCAGCGGTTTGCCGTCCTTGTCGAGCTTGTCGCAGGCCCAGAGGAGACCGCGGGTGACGAGGTCAAGATAGACAGGGTCCTCCATCGTGCTGTTGTTGTGCCCGAGCGTGGTGCCGAAGACACGGGCGACACCGTAGTGGTTCGTCCAGATGACGTGATGATCCTTCTGCGTGTCTTCGCCAAAGGCGGTGGCCAGCGGCACGAAGTTCTCCCAGAGTTTTTCGTTCTTGTAGAGCTCGTCCTTCGGGTCGAGCCACTCCTTGGGGAAGCCTTTCATGATGGGATTGTCCTCGGCCACGTTGCGCACCTTGAGGTCGCGGTTTTTTTCATGGCTCATCGAGGTCTGGCCCACGCACTTGCGCCATTCGTCGGTTTTGGCCATGCGATAACTGTGTGTCGAGCAGTGCAGCATGACGGCGGGCACGCCATTGTGGTGCGCCTTGGCGATGCGCTCCACGAAAGCCACGTCTTCGACGCCGCCGAAGCATTCGTTGTGCAGTACCACGTCGTAGCCCTCGGCCCAGTTGTCCTTCTCGTAGATGCTGACCTTGTGGGTGCGGTCGCCCTTCTGTTTGCCCTCCTCATGCACGACGGTGAACTCGACGTTCGCCCGGGCGCTGATGCCTTCGGCGAGGATCAGCTTCTGGTTGTCGTAATCATGGCAGCAGCCGCCGCAGACCATGAGGACTTTGAGCGGCTTCGCCTCCTCCTTGGGTGCGGCGAAGGCAAACAGACAGGCGACGGAGAGGATGGAGATGAGCAGGGGGCGCATGGCGGCAGCATTATCGTCATCTGCTGACTTTTTCTCCCATTTTTCTGCATTTTCGGTTAACGATGCCGCCCACTCATGAAAATCGTTCTTCTCGACGCCCACACCGCGAATCCTGGCGACCTCAACTGGCAGCCGCTCGAAGCCATCGCTCCTTGCGACGTTTATCCGCGCACGCCAATCGATCAAACCGTGGCCCGCTGTGCCGGGGCGGAGATTGTGATCACCAACAAGTCACCGCTCACGCGTGAAATCATCGCCGCGCTGCCGGAATTGAAATACATCGGTGTCACGGCGACGGGATTTAATATTGTGGATGTCGTGGCGGCGAAGGAACGCGGCATCATCGTGACGAATGTGCCGGGTTACAGCACTCCGGCCGTCGCGCAGCATGTGATCGCGTTGATGCTGGAGCTGACGAACCACGTTGGCCATGCGGCGAAGAGCGTGGAGCAGGGTGGCTGGGTGAAATGCCCGGATTTTTGCTACTGGGACCATCCGATCATCGAACTGGCCGGACGCACACTGGGAATCATCGGTTACGGAGAAATTGGCAGCGCCGTGGCGCGGATCGGTGTCGCGTTTGGCATGAAGGTGCTCGCTTCCAAGCGCACCTGGAAGGAAGCGCCGCCCTCCGGTGTCGAAGCCGCCGAGATCGACGATATTTTCCGTCAATGTGACGTCATCAGCCTGCACTGCCCGTTGACCGATGCCACGAAGCATCTCATCGGCGAACGCACACTCGGGTTGATGAAGCGTGATGCGTTTGTGATCAATACTGGGCGCGGGCCGCTCGTGGATGAAGCCGCTCTGGCCAAAGCGCTCAACGAAGGCCGCATCGCCGGTGCAGGACTCGATGTGCTTTCTGTCGAACCGCCGAAGGATGGCAATCCGCTCATCGGCGCGAAGAACTGCCTCATCACCCCGCATATCGCCTGGGCCAGCCGCGAATCACGCGCCCGCCTCATTGACATCACCGCCGCGAACTTGAAGGCGTTCTTGGCGGGGCAGTCGGTGAATGTGGTGAACGGGTGAGGAAAATGCAGGCTTGAGCTGGCAGCAACATCCCACTAATCTTGACACATGGTCATTGAGCAACATCCATCGCTGCATGCCTTGAGTCCTGAGGACAAGCTCCAGCTTTCTGAGGAGCTGTGCATGGACGCCATGCTGGACGTGCAGCGCAATCCAGCCTTGCGGGAGCGTGTTCAAACACGCCTGGAGGGGTACCGCGCCGATCCTGACAACGGTCTTTCGTGGGATGAACTCAAGCGGCGCATTCTCTCGCGTCAGAAAATCGCATGACAGAGATCATCTGGACGGCGGGTACCGGGCGAGAACTCTAGGAGGTTTACGAGCAGCTTGAGGATTATCACGAGGGCGACGGCGCAGCGTTGCTGGAAGACGTGGAACGAAATCTGGCACTGCTCGCCGCCCAGCCGTACATGGGCGGTTATTTCGAGAAGCCCACGCGCAAGCTGCTCGTCGGTCGGCGTTATGGAATCATCTACTCCCCGGAGAATCGTGGAGTCGTTCTGCTGGCTTTTGTGGACCTTCGCAGGGATTTGCAGCC
>DAORHS010000799.1:0-2514 GCA_035438165.1 Prosthecobacter sp. | reverse complement strand
CGGCGGCGGCTCGCCACTGCTGCTCGCTCCATTGCCGCCCATGCAGGCGCACACCCTGGCGCTGCCATGGCTGCTGGTGCCTGGGCAAGAGTCGCTGCACGTGCGTTTGACGGACGACATGATCGTCACCATCGCGTGGGAAAAACTGTCCCCGTGGACCGAGGAAACCACGCTGCATCTCGACACCATCACCCGCATTCGTCTGCCATCGAATGCGCTGGCAGAAACCTGGAAGCAGCGCCTCGAAGCATGGCGCGGCATGACGCCCGAGCAGCGCTGCGGGGCCTTTCTCAAAGTCGCACGCACCTCTCTTCAAACAAAACCTGCCGCCGTGACCGCATCGAAAGCCGCACAGGGCACACGCCCGCTGCGTATGCTCGCCACGGTCCATTTCGTCTGGTGCTTCGGCGTCATCAGCGTGCTCTATCACCGCTTTGGCGACAGCCTCGTCGTTCTCGCCGCCGCCGGTGTGCTGCTGCTGCTGCAGTTTGCTCAGTGCTGGCTGTTTCTGCGCGCCACCCGGAAGCTTTCCCTGCCCCACCGACGCTGGCGGGCGCTCGGCATCGCCTTTCTGCCACAGCTCACGATGCGTGCGTTTGATGGCGTGAGTCTGAGCACACAGGAGGAGCCGCCGCATCCGCTCGCCTTACGCGGCCTGCTGGATGAAAAGCACTGGCTGCGGACCGCGGTTCAATTCTGGCGCGAGGCACGCTACGTCCCCGGCTGGTCTCAAAGCGAATCGCTCCCGCTCGAAGCACAGGCGCTTCAGGCATTCTTCCTCTATGAAGGCGTTGCTGAAACCGACTACGATCCGCCGTCTTCTTCGACGCTGCCCACCTGCCCGCGCTGCGGCGCCGAATATCAGACCGGCACCGCCGCATGCTCCGACTGCGGCGGTGTGGAACTTCGCAACCCGGCTGCTTGAGCGGCGTCAATTCGGCACGTGACGCAGCATCCATTCCGCCATCTCTGCATAGATGGGAAAATCAGTGATCAGCACGTTGTCGTGATCTGCGCCGGGAATTTCGAGCCAGCGCTTCTCGATGCTCGATGGCAGTGATTCATAGAGAGGGCGGCCATATTCGATGGGAATCACACGATCCGAGGTTCCATGGGCGATCAGTGTCGGGCATTTCAGTTCAGGAACCAGCGCCAAGGAATTCACCGCACCGATCTCCATGCCCGTCTGCCATTCAAACACCCTGCGGGTGATCCAGTGAAGCCCCGAACCGCCCCACGAGCCCGCCAGTTCCGATGCCTGATGCCGCACGACGTGGTCCAGCGTGTCGAACGTCGAAACAAACACCGACGCACGCCAGGGCGCGTCGTTCTTTACCGCGGCACGAATGCTCACAGCTCCACCCATTGAGATCCCCATGATGCCACACGGTTGCGGATCAAATCCAAACTCCGCCGCCGCCCTCCGCAACACCATCTCCGGCAGGTGCGCCTCCTTCACACCATAGCAGGCCACGGCGCCCGGATGATCGCCATGCGCGGGCAGATCGAACAAGATGCAGCGAAATCCAATGGCGCAGAAACGCTCCGCGATGAGCAGGTAGTCCTCCTTCCGACCTCGACGGCCATGCACAAGCACCAGATTCCCGAGCATCCGGCCAGCCGGCGGCAGCACGAGGTTCTTCTTCGCCAGTTGCTCGCGAATCGTCTGTCCGCGCTTTCCCAATGCACCCGCCGGATCGGGCTCGCACGTGAGACAGGGAGTGCCATCACTGCAGGCGAACGGCTTCACCACGACTCCGTGTGCCGCAGGCTCCTCGAGAAACTCACGGTGATAATCCTGCAGCGGTCGTCGCGGCGGATGCGCGAGCTGATCCGCCGCAAACCAGCCCGCCAAAGGCGGCGCCAGCAGGAGTGAGGCGGCAAGCATGACACGCGTTCTTTTCATGCATGGATTGATGAGCAGGATTGTGCCGGGTGCCAATCCGGTTATGCTCGGCACCTGCGAATCATGAATCTACCTGCGCCCCTTCGATTCCTTGCCATCGCGCTGCCGGCCTTCCTGGCAGGCTGCGCCACGCCAGCCTACAAGGCACGCGGTTACGCCTCCTACGTGGCGGATCACTACGCTGGCCATCACACGAGTTCGGGTGAAGTCTATTACCCGCAGGGCTGGACCGCCGCGCACAACACCCTGCCCTTCGGCACAGTGGTCAAGGTGAAGAACCACAGCAACGGCCGCACCGTCAACGTGACCGTCAACGACCGCTTCCCTTATTATCCCAACCGCATCATCAACCTCTCCCGGGCGGCGGCCGAGCACATTCAAATTCCGTATCATCAACTCGGGGACGTGACGGTCACGGCCAAGACCCTTGCAGGCGGCACGGCGCCGGCGGCAGGCTACGGCGCACCAGCCCCGTCCGGTTATGGCGCAGCACCTGCGAACTATGGTGCTCCGCCTCCGGGTTACGGCACCACCACGCCACCTCCCTCGAACTACGGCGCTCCCCCCGCCGGTTACGGCACCACCGCACCTCCGTCAGGCATTCCGAC
>DAORHS010000798.1:0-2517 GCA_035438165.1 Prosthecobacter sp. | reverse complement strand
CCACACCGTCAGACACCGCCTCGCCAAACTTGTAGGTGTGGATGTAATGGCCAAAGCCCTCCAGGCTCGTCGCCTTGTCAGTCTTCAGCAGCGGCGTGCCGGTGAAGCCGATGAACACCGCGCCCGGCAGCAGCGCCGTCATGGTCTTGTGCAGCTTGCCGCTCTGCGTGCGGTGGCACTCGTCCACAAAGATGAACAGCTCGCCCACCGCCAGCGGCGGCTGTGCTTTGAGTTCCTCGATGAAGGCGTCAAACTCCGCGCCCTTCAGCCCCTTCTTGCCAAATTTGTGTACCAGCGTGCAGAGCAGGCGCGGATTCGCCTGCCCCAGCTTCGCCATCAGGTCATGGCCGCTCTTCGCCCGGCAGTCGTCCGGGTTGCCCACCTGCCCGGCCTCGTGCAGCACGCGGGCGATCTGCTTGTCCAGTTCATCGCGGTCCGTCACGATCAGCACGCGGGCCTTCGGCTTGTTCTCCAGAATCCATTTTGCCAGCAGCACCATGACGATGCTCTTCCCGCTGCCCTGCGTGTGCCAGATGATGCCGCCTTTGCAGGCGTCCACATGCTGCTGTGCCGCCTTGATGCCAAAGTATTGATGCACCCGCGGCAGCTTCTTCACCCCGCCGTCGAAGAGTACAAAGTCGTGCAGCAGCTCCAGCAGCCGGGCCTTGTCGCACATCTTGAGCAGGTACTTGTCCAGCTTGAAGCGGCTGTTGTCCTCCTCGTCCTCTTTCCAGGTGAGAAAATACTTCTCACCGGTCTCGATCGTCCCATAACGCAGCCCTTCGGAGTCATTTCCGGCAAAGACCACCTGCACCGTGCTGAAGAACCACTCGTTGAACTGCTTCTGCTGGTTCGAGAGAAGCTGCCGGATGCCGTCGCTGAGGGACACATGGCTGCTCTTCAGCTCGACCACCCCGATGGCGATGCCGTTGAGGTAGATCACCAGGTCCGGCCTGCGCTCGTGCCCTCCGTTCAACGTCACTTCCTCCGCGATGGCGAAGTCATTCAGTTCCGGGTTCTCCCAGTCGATCAGCTTCACCGTCTCCGTCACCTTGCCCGCCTCGATCTTCACCGGCACGCCGTAGCGCAGCAAGGCATAGACCTTCTGATTGTTGGCGTAAAGGTTGCGCGTCAGGTTGTCCGCCTCGGTGCGCAGCAGGTAGAGCGCCCGGCTGATCTGCTCCGCGCTGTGGCCTGCCTTCTTCAGCCAGCTCGCCGCCAGGCCTTCGTCGATGTTGCTGTTGGTCCGGTCGCTCCAGTCACCGAGGTGGCGATACTTCAGCTCATCACGGAACAGGGCGATCACCCGGTTCTGCGTCATGCGTTCTGGTTTGCCGACGGGGCTCATGCGATTTCATCCAACACAGAGCGCTTGAACCACGCCGGGATTTGGTCGGTCTTCAGTTCCAACGTGCGCCCGTCGGTGATCTCCGCCAGCCAGGTGTGGGTGCCATCGGCGTTGTTGGTGGAGTTGTCGAAAATGTAGGCGCGGTTCGTGTGGCGGATGGCAGAGACCAGTTGCGCCAGGGACTTGTGATAGCGCTCCACGATCTTCTCCTCTGGCACCGCATGACCGCCCAACGCCACCCGGTTGGCCACGCGGGACACATTGATCGCCGGGTCATCCGTGGCCACGTAATACAGATAGGTGCGGTAGCCAGCCTCCTGCGCCTGCTGGAGCAGCGCCACCTTGCCTGGGTGGGACATGACAGTTTCAAAGGTGAAGGTCTGCCCCGCTTGCAGAAGTTTCTGGCGCACAAAATCCGCCAGCACACTGGCGAAATAAGAGTTCATCACGCCGGGAGGGAAACACAGCCTCCCCTCGTCGAAGCTCAGGCTCTCCGCTGACGGCGACAATCCTTGCTTCAGCAGAAACTCCGAACCGCTGAACACCGGCAGCACTTCTTCCGCCTTCGTTTCGATGCCGAGGCTCCGCAGGTCCGCATGGCCCCGCTCCTTCACGCCGGCCTCGATCTCATCGGGATTCAGATACACGCCCAGCAGCGGCTCCGGCAGGTAGGACTTCAACACGCTCTTCCCGGACCCGTTCGGCCCGGCGAACATGCGCAACCTGGGCGTTTCGCGGCCCACTTGATCGTGTAGATCGTGCCGGGTTTCACAGACGTGGGCGGATCGATCTGCTTCACCACCTCCTTGCGTCCATCCGGGAAGACCCGGAACATGAAGCCGCCCTCCGTTTGCAGCACACTCTGGCCGGAAGCCAGCACCCGCTCACGCGCAGTGGCAAAGGCCTGGCCCGACAGCGCCGGGAACTGGCTTTCGAGCACTTGAATCTCCTGGTCAGACATGCGGTCAGACTAGCGTGGCCGCCCCATTAGATCAACCTTGTCCTGCCGGTGCGGCGTTCCTGCTCCTCACTAGGCCAAGGCCACCGCGCGCTTCTCCGCTGGCATGCCGCGGCGCGTTTCCTCCTCCTCGGCTTGAGGCGGAGTCTCCTGCACGGCGGTCGCCGTGGCACGCTCCGGTTGCTTGCGAATGCGCTGCGTGGGGCTGGTC
>DAORHS010000797.1:0-2520 GCA_035438165.1 Prosthecobacter sp. | reverse complement strand
ATAACAACATTCTCGACCTCGATGCGGCGTGGCGTGCGGCGAGCAGCTACTCCGAGCCAGCCGTGGTGATCGTTAAACACCTCACCCCGACTGGGATTGCTCGTGCCAAAGCGCTCGAGGAAGCATTCGAACGCGCGCTGGAGAGGGCTGAAGTTTGAGCGCCCGTTTCAGATGCTCGATGGCCTTGGCATAATCGCCCTCGGCGGCCTTTTTCCCGCCCTTTTGCGCCAACCGTGCCGCCTCCGCTTCATCCGCGGTGGATTCCTTCGGGAACTGGAGCACGACCTCGTCGCCCTCGACGGTGATCATGAGCGGCTGCGGCAGAAAGCCATACTGTCGCAGCACCAGCGGCGTCAGCGCCGTGACATCCGGCGCGGGTGTCGTCGGCGGTTGGCCTTCGACTTCGAGCAGGTCGGCGATTTTAAGACGGAGAGTGCGCATTGGCGGAAGCGGCTATCTTTGTCCCGCGATTCCAAGGGATGCAACATCGTTGGGGAGGTTTGCACGCATCCCATTGATGAACCGGCTCAAGATCGGCCGTTAGTCAGAAACGCCATTCCCGACGTCCACGCCCCTCTTCCTCATGAACCGCCGCGACACCCTCGCTCTCACCCTTGCCGGACTGGGGCTGCCCGTCCGCGCCCGATCCGCCACTCCTGCCATGCAAACCACCGCCCAGATCATCCAGGCACAAATCGACAACGGAACGCTCCACAACGCTGTGCTGCATGTGCGTCGTGGCGATCAGGTGACGCAGCATGTCTTTGGCAAAGCGACGCCTGATTCGATGTTCCTGCTCGGCTCCATCACCAAACCGCTCGCGGTCGCTCTTCCAGTGATGATCCTGGTGGATCGCGGCGAACTGAAGCTCTCGGATCACGCGGTGAAATACCTGCCCGAGTTCAATGAAGGCGCGCGCAAGGACATCACCATCGAGCAACTGCTCACGCATACCTCGGGCCTTCCAGACCAGTTGGAGAACAACAGCGAGCTGCGGGCGGGTCACGCGCCGTTGTCAGAGTTCGTGAAAGGCGCGATGCGCACGCCGCTGCTCTTCGCGCCGGGCACGAAGTATCATTATCAAAGCATGGGCATCCTGCTCGCGGCGGAGATCGTCGAGCGCGTGACAAAGACGCCGCTGCCGGATTTTCTTCAGCAGCATGTCTTCACGCCGCTTGGCATGACGCGCACCGTGCTGGGCCTCGGCAGGTTCAAGAAGTCCGACATGGTGCCGATGCAGACCGAGCACGCCGCGCCCGAATCCGGCGCGGGCGACCCAAAAGCACGCGAGTGGGACTGGAACAGCGACTACTGGCGCAATCTCGCTGCGCCCTGGGGCGGCGCCCACAGCTCCGCGTCCGATGTCTCCACCTTCCTTCGCAGCTTCCTGCATCCCGACGGCAAAGTCCTGCGCGAGGAGACTGCGAAGCTCATGATTCGCGATCACACGCCGACGCTCGAAGCACATCGCGGCATCGGCTTCATGCTCGGGCCTGTCGGGCTCGGCAAAGGCTGCTCCGAGCGCGCCTTCGGCCACAGCGGCTCCACCGGCACGCTCGCCTGGGCCGATCCGGCCACGGACACGAGCTTCGTGCTGCTCACGGCCTTGCCGAAGAATGTGGCCGGCCAGCTCATCCTGTATCCGGTGTCGGATCTGGTCTCGGCAGGCGCTTGATCGCGCTGGATTTGGCCATGCCGGATGTGGGAATATCCCATCCCGGCGGATCGTACTCTCAACGCCCCCTTTTATGATGAAAACCCTTCTTTTCGCGTCTCTGGCGCCCATCGCCGTTTTTGCCGCCGAACCACCTGTGCCGGCCAAGATCGAGTTCAACCGCGATGTGCGGCCGATCTTGAGCGACAACTGCTTCTACTGCCACGGTAACGACCCGAAGCATCGCGAGGCCGATCTGCGGCTCGACATTCGTGAGGAAGCCGTCTCAGCAAAGGCATTCGTGCCGGGCAAGGCGAAGGAAAGCGAACTCGTGGCGCGCATCCTGACCAATGACGAGGACGACCTCATGCCGCCGCCGGATTCGCACAAGGAGCTGACGCCGCGGCAGAAAGCGATTTTGCAGAAGTGGATCGAGCAGGGCGCGGGCTATCAGCAGCACTGGGCCTATGAGAAGCCGGTGAAGGCGAAGATTCCTACCGGGGTGAACCCCGTCGATCACCTCGTGCAGAAGCGTCTCGCGGAGATCGGGCTCAAGCCATCGCCGCAGGCGGATGCGCGCACGCTGGTTCGCAGGCTCTACTTCGATCTCCTCGGCCTGCCGCCCAAGCCGTCCGACATGTCTGACTGGTCCGACCTGTCTGACAAACACTACGACGAACTCGTCTCCAGCCTTTTGAACAACCCGCACTACGGCGAGCGCATGGCCATCGGCTGGCTCGATGTGGTGCGATTTGCCGACACCATCGGATACCACAGCGACAATCCGCACAACGTGTGGCCTTACCGCGACTACGTCATCAAGTCCTTCAACATCAACAAGCCCTTCGACCGCTTCACCATCGAGC
>DAORHS010000796.1:0-2521 GCA_035438165.1 Prosthecobacter sp. | reverse complement strand
AAGAGCTGACAGTGGCAATATGCCAGGAACTTCCTGATGGATGGATGATCCGCATCGGCATTGATAACGGATTGGCTGGCGTCACGCTGGTTGACCCAAATGACGAGGAGCACGACATGGGCGAAGACGGAACCCCATTTCGGCATCAAATCACAAACGCCATCAAAATTGCCAAAACTGCATGTTAGCCGTAACCGTCATCATGCAAACTCCATCCACTAAATACACCACCCTGCAAATCATTGCCATGATGGCCGATTGGAGGTCGTGGAGGATCAAATCAAGCGGAAGGCTCAGGATTCCAATCTTGAGCAATGGCAAGGTTGAGTTCTGGCTTCCTCATGGATGCAGTGCTTTTAAGCCACATCCAACCGAAGTGGTTGTTTTGTGGAATTCTAGCTTCCTGACATACCTCATCACCCGCCCTTTCTGGTGGTATTTGCTCCACAAAGTCAAAGCTTGACCATTACGCCAATTACCGTAAGGTCAAGCACATGTCCTACCCCAAAGTCAATCTGCTCAACAAACGCTTCGGCCACCTGAAGGTCGTCTCGTTTCTTGGCCGCAACGAGCACCACAATTCCATCTGGGCCTGCGTCTGCGACTGCGGGGAAACCACTCAAGCTTATTACCAGCACCTTCAGCGCAACGAAAAGCGTTCCTGCGGCAAATGCGGGCTGATCAAGCGCGGGGTGAAGAAGGGAGCGAAGAGGAAGTAACGACAAGCGTGAGCTACCGCCGCGCTCAGGCCGGAATTCGGAGAAGAACGTTATCGGCGGTTAGCTGCCGTAACTTGTTGGAGATTTTTGCTATGAAAGACAAACTCGGAGACCGAATGAAAGAGTATGAGGCGCTGACGGAAAGCCGTCTGATGCCCCTGCTGCCAACGCTTGCTCGCGTCGATGGGCGATCCTTCCACACCTTCACGCGGGGGATGGAACGCCCTTATGATCCACGCATGGCGCAGGCGATGGTGGAAACGGCGCAATGGCTCGCGCAAGAAACCAACGCCTGCATGACATACACACAGTCGGACGAAATCACTTTGGTCTGGCATGCGACCGATCCGAAAAGCCAGATATGGTTTGACGGCAGGCACTCAAAAATGGTGTCACAAATTGCCGCGCTCGCCACCCTCCGATTCTACCGTGCCTGTTTGGAGTTGATGCCGGAATACGCCGAGAAGATGCCGTCTTTTGATGCGCGGGTTTGGCAGGTGCCGAATACCACCGAGGCCGCGAACGTGTTCTTGTGGCGTGAGTGGGATGCCACAAAAAACAGCATCACCATGGCGGCAAGCTCCGTGTATAGCCACAAGGAACTGCACGGGAAGAACGGCTCCGAGAAACAGGAAATGCTGTGGCAAAAGGGAATCAACTGGAACGACTACCCAGCATTTTTTAAGCGTGGATCGTTCGTGCAACGCCGCCTCCTCAAGAAGCCATTCAGCGCCAATGAGATCGAGCGACTGCCCGAAAAGCATGAAGCGCGAAACAATCCGGCGCTGATGGTGGAGCGTTCCGAGTGGCGCGTGCTTGAGATGCCGCCGTTCGGTTCTGTCTCCAACCGCGAAGCGGTGATCTTTGAAGGCTCCGATCCGCAAAAACGCGCCGAGGCAAATATCTCCAACGCCAAGCCCATCCACGGCGAGAAAAATGCCTGAATACGCAGTAGAGCTTACCGCCGTTGGATGCGGCGATTTGTTCGCAGTCTTCAAAATTTATGACCTACATTCTGAACGCCATCCGAGAAAGCTACTGCCCAAAGTGTGGGGCAGATCAGTCGCAATGCGTTTGCTGGGCTGTTCCAGCGCCTGGTTCTCCAATGACGGCCAAGGAGTATTGCTCCCAAGTCACTCTGCAAATCGGAAACTCTGACGACAAGCTCACTCAACGCGAATGGGCCGCATTCGTTGAGGACATCGCCCACGAAATCAACGTGCTGGCTAAGCATGTTCATTTCTGTGGATTCTCTCCAGGCGATGCGCCTTGGCAAAATGCTTGCTGGGTGTTCGAGCTAGAGGCGGACCGCGAAAACGAACTCAAGGCGCGGGTCACTGAGCACCGCTCTCGATTCAAGCAGGACCCCGTTGCATGGACCGAAGGCCGGACAGCTTTCGTGTGATGGTGAACGCCGGGGGTATGGCGCGGGACATCAACGGCTAGTTCCCGTTGCCATCACTCCCTTGTTAGCCTTCTTCAAATATGGAAACGACATACATCAAACCTGGCAAGCCCCTTGGCCAACGCGCCTATGGAAGCATCCCACATCTCCCCGGCTCGCGCCGTGGCCCAGCCGACAAAGGGCTGTCAGACCATCAAGCCCGCCTCCTCACAGAGAAAACCCGCGACCGTCACGACCTGATCACCGTCCAAGAAAAGCTGGATGGAAGCAATGTTGCTGTGGCGAACGTCGGCGGCGAAATCGTGGCACTGATCCGAGCTGGATACCGAGCCGATGGCAGCAACTACGAGCAACACCACCACTTCGCCAGATGGGTGGACAGTCACCGCCAGCGCTT
>DAORHS010000795.1:0-2530 GCA_035438165.1 Prosthecobacter sp. | reverse complement strand
ATCGCAGCCACCGAGAAGATGCGCGAGATGATGCGCAGTCGTGGTGGTCAACCCGGCCAGGGCGGCGCACGTCGTCCAGAAGGCGGCCCTCCAGGCGGTGCCCCTGGTGGAGAAGGCGGATTCTGTCGCCCTCCCACCGAAGGTGATGCACCCAAACCCGAAGCACCAGCACCTGCTCCTGACAAGCCCAAGGACCCGGCTTAATCACAAGGTCTGATTTCAAGCATTGAGCGGGATGGCCGAAAGGTCATCCCGCCTTTTTTGTGTTTGTGGCTTGTTGATGGCGGGGCTTGTGATGTGTCGAGAGAGGTTTATGAATGAGGGATGGTCGCAGTCGCTGATTTCAGCCTCAAAATCGAGATCTTCCGCCTCAGGCATTTGTGCCGCCTGCTTTTCCTGGTGCCGGCTGCCGGCTGCATGATGGGAGCATCATCGTTCTCATACGGGGAGGAGGCGGCGGTTGCGGGGTTTGTGCCAGGAGCCGGCACGCGCACGGATGTGAAGCCCTTCTATTTTGCCATCCCGGCTCCACGCGGGCAGATCCTGGACCGCAAGGGCCGCCCATTGGCGCAAAACGCCGTCATACGGCACTTGCAACTGACGGTGCCGGCCTCACAGCGGAGCACCCTTGAGACCTACACCGCCTGGTTGGAAAAGACGCTGACCGAACTCAAGCCGGATCTGCCAGCGGCGCGCATGCCGGCCCCGGATGAGCTGAAACGCCATTATGACGACCGCCGCGAACTGCCCGTGACGGTGAGTGATGTGCTGCCGGATGAAGTGACCATCGACCGGAAGAAGTTCCCGAATGCCAATGTGCGCACAGAGTATGTGCGGCACTATCCGCAGGGGGATATGGCGGCGCATCTCCTGGGTTATGTTTCATCGGAGGGCCCGCCGCCTTCCGGACCCATCCTGCGAGGCGAGCCGCTCTGGCAGCGCACGCGTGGTGCCACGGGACTCGAGTCAGCGTTTAACACACAGCTCACCGGAGCCGACGGCACGCTGTGCCTCATGATGTCGGATGCTGGCACCGTCGCGTATGAGCAGGTCTTCGCCGTACCTCAGGCGGGCCGCGATGTCGTCACCACGCTGAATCTCGACACACAAGCTGTCGCCGAGAGCGCTCTCAAGCAGTCCGGCAAACGGGGAGCCGTCGTCATCGTGGATGCCTACACCGGCGACATTCGTGCGATGGCAAGCAATCCGCGCTTTGATCCCAATGCCTTCGCCCAGGGCATCTCCAGCACCGACTTTGCAGCCCTCTCGCAGAATATCGATGGCCCGCTCTTCGATCGCGCCATCCAGGGCAGTTATCCTCCGGGTTCGGTCTTCAAACCGATCGTCGTGCTCGCCGGGCTTCGCGCCGCGACGGTGGACGCCTTTCGTGAGTTCGAGTGTGGTCCCACGCTCATGATTGACGGACGCGAGTTCGACAACTGGTCCAAGGATGACCACGGTTGGTTCAACGCGCGGGCCGCCATCGTCCGCTCCTGCAACACCTACTTCTATCAGTCTGCCATGGTGACGCGGGACATGCCCATTCTCTACATGGCGCATGAGTTTGGTTTCGGCCAGGCCCCCGTGCTGCCTTTGAAAACCTCCGCAGGCTCCCTGCCGAAGCGTGCACCTTCGAATCACGATCTCGCGAACCTGTCCATCGGCCAGGGCGTCACGGAAGCCTCGCCGCTGCAAATGGCGATGGCGATGGCCACTCTCGCCAATGGCGCCTGCCGTCCACGCCCGCGACTCGTGATGCAGACGCAATCCCAGTCCGGCCAGGTAGGCGATGTGACCAGTCCAGCGCGTGAAGCGCTCATTCCCGTGAGCGATGTGGATCTCGAGACCGTGCGACACGCGATGTTCGGCGTGGTGAATCACGTCAAAGGCACCGGAAAGGCGGCACGCTTGAAGAAGGTGGCCGTGTTTGGAAAAACCGGCACCGCCCAATGGATCCTGCGTGGTGAAAAGGCCAACGTCGTCTGGTTCGCCGGATATGTGGACACCAAGCCGCCGCTGGCCTTCGTCACCACGATCGAAGGAAATGCCGGTCAGGGCGGCCTCTCTGGCGGCGGCACGGCCGCGCCGGTCGTCGCGAAAGTGTTGCGAGAGATTGAGGCCAACCCCGCGCTCCATGCCGTGAAACTTGAGCCGGGCAGTGTTGTCGAAGAAACGGACCCTCTCATTGTGCCCGTGACTCCTGTTTTCATGTCCGGCGGACCTCCGCCTCCGCAGGTCCGCGAGAATCCCGTGCGCGACTTTTTTTCACGCCTCTTCCGCTGACGCATCCATGATTTCCTTCCTTCACATGCTTCGTGACCGCTGGCGGCGGCTTCCTGCGTGGTTGCGTCGCCTGAGTGGCGCATGCGCCATCGTGTTTGTCATCGGACTGATTGCTCTGAGCATGGTGTGGCGGCACTATGCCATCATTGCCTCCACCTACGACATGAAGGCGCTCACGCGTGGCCAGAATGAGACCCTCATTGTCGATATCAGAGGCGAACTCATAGGCAGTGCCAGCGACATCGAG
>DAORHS010000794.1:0-2532 GCA_035438165.1 Prosthecobacter sp. | reverse complement strand
GAAAACTTCTTCTTCATCAGCTCGATCTTGGCGCGCAGGTCTTCGTTCATCGGTCCGCGGGACTCGCGCACCCAGCGTTCAAGGTGCGCTGCGATCTCCTTGTCCACCTTCGCCTTCGTCTTCACGTCTTCCTCATGCCAGGTGGTGAACCGTGGTTCACCGAGGGCGGCCTTCAAGGCGGCAAGCCAGGAGGTTTCCTCGTCGGGCGGGGTCCAGTCTTCGACCGGTTCATTCGGTCCCGCCACCTCCGGTTTCCAGGTGTTGATGTGCCGGATCGCCGCCGCATCCGAGGTGCGGGAGAGATACGTGCGCATCATCACCACCGCCTTCGGCTGCCAGGTTTTCAAGGAAACCTCCACGGCCTTCTTCGCCTCCTCTTCCAACGTCGATTTTTCCGCGGCCGTGAGCTTTGTCGTGGCGTCCACGGCCTTGATCACCTCCTCCATGTGAGTGGCGAGCTGCTTCTGCTTTTCCGGCACACACAACTGCACGAAATCCGCCAGCGCCTTCTCCACCTTTTCAGACAACGGCTTCTTGAGTTCGGCGCGCGACATCGTCTGCGCCTGCGCCATGCCGGCGACGGCCAGAAGGATGCTCAGAAGTGCAAACCGCCTCATTTCGCCCCGCCTCCCGCCTCCAGCTTGTTGAAATACGCATCAAGCCCGGTCTTGAACTCCTCCGGGAGTTCGCGGCCCGCCTTGCCCGTCGCCTGACCTACCGGACGTGCGTTCACATGCGCCTCCGAATCGGATCCCGGACCCAGATCTGCCAGCGCCGCCTGAGAAGCCGACTCCGCCGTGCCGCCACCGCCCGGATTCGATCCACCGCCGCCGCCGCCCTTCGGACTCTGCCGTTTGGCCTGGAGCAGAAGCTCGATGGCCTCCGTCTCGGCCGCGATCGCTGGTGCCCCGGTGTCCGCCTTGTCGAGAATGCCCGCCGCCTCCATCATGACCTCCATCACGGCACCGAGCAGCTTCAGTTCCTTGCCGAATTTCTCATTTCCCTGCGGCAGACGCCGGATGTCGTCAAACGCACCGCGCACTCCGGCCTGTATGCCAAACTGCTTCGAGGCCAGGTTCGCCGACTTCTGCGGATGCTCACCCTCCTTGAGCGCGGGCTTCGCACTTTCGAGCTCACGCGTTTCGTCGCGAAGCTTCATCTCGTCGCGCAGCGCCTTCATCACCTTCAGCACGATCTCCGGCGGCAGGCTGTCCGCGCTGCAACTGCTGCACGAATTGCACTCGCTCGCCGCCACCATCTCCTCCGCCCAGCGGTCCAGCGTGTCCGCCCAATACTCAGCACCCGCCATGCTGTTGCCGCTCAGGTTCACCGCCGCCTGATCGCCCACCGTCGCCAGCGCGCGCACAATCTGCGTCTCCTTCATCTGCCCGATGATGTTCTTGAACTGCATGTCCGGCTTGCGTGCATAGTAGGCCTCCAGATCGCTCTGAATGACGCGCACGGTTTCACTCTGTGCCTTCTCATGTTCGGCGATCACCTTTGCATCCTTCACCGGCTGCTTGTCCAGACCGAAGGCGCTCAGCGTCTTCGTGTTCAGGTCCTTCGCCGCCACCAGTTGCTGCCGCGAGGCCGCTTTGAGCCGCTTCACAAAGGTGCTGGCCTCCAGGCTTGCGAGAATCTGGCTCAATTCGTCTGAAACGCGGGCGAACTCCGCCAGCAGCAGCGCCTGCTCATCAATCGCGTCGTCCATCTTCTTCTGCGCGGGCGTTTGAGGCTCCTGCGATTTTTCTTCCTCGCCATCCTTCTTCTTCGACGGTGCAGCCGCCATCTGAGTCGTCGGCAGTTTCATCGCACTCGGCTTCGGCGGCGCGGGCTTCGCGTTCGGATCGGCGGGCTTCAGCTCCGGCTTGCTCATCGAGCCTTCCTTGTCGGCAATGCTCGGCATGTTCTCCTTCTTGGGCGCTTCGTCGGACGCCTTTCCACTCGTCGGAGGTTTCGGCAGATCCTGACCGTTGGCAATCTGCGGCGCACTCGGCTTGCTCTGCCCCGCTTTGTCCTCGCTCTTCGGTTCACCGGACGGCTTCTGTCCGCCTGGCGAACTCTCCGCCCTCTGCCCTTCGCTCTTCGCTCCCGCCTTCGCGCTCGAACTCTGCTTCAGCAGATCCGCCACGCTCGGCATCCGCTTCGCGGCGATGTCCTGCAAGGACTTCAACATCGTCGCCCACGATTCAAGGCGCTTGGCATCGAACTCGTCATTTCGCGTCGCCTGTTCCACCAAACTGCGCCCGCTTTGATTCAGGCTGCTCAAGCGCGCCGCGTTCGCATTCTCCGCACTCGCCTGCTGCGCGATCTTGCGGCGGTTCTCGGGCCGGTCGAGATCGGCGGGGCTCAGCGCCCGCAGCTCCTTGTTCGTTGCGTGCAGTTGCTGCTCGCGCTCATAGCTTTCGCGTGCGGCTTCCAGCCATTTGCCGAACTGCTCTGTCAACCACAGCGCGTGATCGGTCTGGTTCAGCACATGCAGCACGAATGCCGCTGAATACGCGCGCTTCCGGTTCGGCAGATAATCCTCCG
>DAORHS010000793.1:0-2541 GCA_035438165.1 Prosthecobacter sp. | reverse complement strand
CCAGCGTCCAGTTCGCCACGGCACGGTCCCCTGGAATCCCTGACATGCTCAGCCATTGAATCCCAAAAGCCACGGGCATGTCCAGCAGCGGCACAGCCAGCGCCGTCCTGCGCGCACTCTGGCCGGAATGGAGCCCGATGCGCCAGAGAAGCAGCGCCAGGCAGGTGGCAATGACCAACCCGGTCTCCACCACTTCCCCCGTCGCATCTGCGTTATATTGGGGCACGACCGTGTGAATCACCAGCAGCACCGAGATCGTGCTCAGACGCAGCACATTGATCAGCCGTGCATTTCGGACGCGGGCTTCGTTGAGAGCATGGAGAATGAGGTCCTTCATCAGCGCCAGAGCCCTGAGACTAGCCGATCCCTGCGGTAAAACACCAGCCACATCTCAAATCAATTTCACGCTCGCGGCTGACAACTCGGGCACCCCATGCTCGTTTGGCAGCTTCCGCACTTTCTCTCGACAATTTCCCGCCCCCGCACGTTCTTTCCGCACCTCTATGCATCAACCGCTCGCCGCACTCCTTCTCGGACTCGCCCTCGCCCCATCCCTTTCCGCCGCCACCTGGCCGCAGGACGCCTCAGACCTCAAAGCCGACCCCAAGGCTCAATATGGCACGCTCGAAAACGGCCTGCGCTATGTGATCCTGCCGCACGATGAGCCTCCTGGCCGCGCCAGCATCCGTCTTTACATGAACGTTGGCTCCTTGATGGAGGAAGACGACCAGCAAGGCATGGCGCATTACCTGGAACACATGGCCTTCAATGGCTCCCGTCATTTCAAGGGCGGCGAGATGGTCGAGTACTTCCAGCGCCTCGGCATGGGCTTCGGCGCGGACACCAACGCGCACACCTCCTTCAAGGAAACCGTTTACATGCTCGAACTGCCCAAGGTGGACGCCAAATACTTCGAGGAAGGCCTCCAGCTCTTCCGTGATGACCTCGACGGCATGCTGCTCAATGAAGCCGAGATCGACAAGGAGCGCGGCATCATCCTCAGCGAGAAGCTCAGCCGCGATTCCATCGAGTACCGCACCATGATGGCCGGCTACAAGTTTGCCATGCCGGAGTCGATCCTCCCGAACCGCATGCCCATCGGCACCGAGGACACGATCAAAACGATGAAGCGTCCGCGCTTCGTGGACTTCTACGAGAAGTGGTACACACCGAAGCGTGCCACACTCGTCGTCGTCGGCGACATCAAGGACACCGCCACAGTCAAAGCGGAGATCGAAAAACAGTTCGCCGACGCCAGACCGCCTCATGACGATGCCAAAGACCCGAATCTGGGCAAGGTCTCCTCCGGCTACGGCATCATCGCGAAACTCCACACGGAGATGCAGGCCGAGTCGCTCACCATCTCCGTCGAAATCCCCCGCCCTGCCCAAAACAAGCCGGACAATGCCGCCACCCGCCGCGAGAAGATGATCCGCGATCTCGCCGACATGATGATCAATCAGCGCCTCTCCAAGCTCGCGAAGGCGGAGGGCGCGCCCATCATCAACGCCGAGAGTTACAGCTACGAATACCTCGAATTCGTCAAGGTGAACGGCATCCAATGCCAGTGCGACCCGAAAAACTGGCAGCCTGCGCTCACACTTCTCGAAACCGAGCTGCGCCGCGCCATCGAGCACGGCTTCACCGACGCCGAGTTTGAGGAGGCCAAGGCCACCGTGCTCAAAGGCGCCAAGCTTCGCGCCGACCAGGCGGACAGCCGCAAGTCGCGTGACCTTGCCAGCGGCATCGTGAGCGTTCTCGCCTCGAAGAAGGTCTTCACACATCCGACCGATGACCTCGCCCGCGTCTCCGCCGTGCTCGCGGGATTGAAGGAGGAAGACAGCCACGCCGCGCTCGTGGAAGACTGGAAGGGCACCGACACGCAGATCTTCCTCGGCGGCAATTTGAAGCTCGAGGGTGATGCGGAGAAGCAGATCATCGCCGCCTTCAAGGAAAGCCGCGCCAAACCGGTTTCCGCGCCTGAAAAAGAAGAGATGGCCGCCTTCGCCTACACCGACTTCGGCCCTGCGGGCAAAGTGGCACAGACCACCGAGGCCAAGGATCTCGAAATCACGCAGGCCGTGTTTGAAAACAACGTCCGCTTCAACCACAAGCGCACCGAGTTCGAGAAAGGCACCATACGTGTGCTCATCAACTTCGGCGGCGGCAAGCTCTCCGTGCCTGCCGACAAACCCGGCCTGCTGCCCTTTGCGCAGAGCACCTTTCAGCTCGGCGGCCTCGAAAAACATGGCGTCGATGACATCCGCCGCATTTTCGCCAGCCGCACCGTCGGCAGCGACTTCTCCGTCGGCGACGAAGCCTTTTTGCTCTCCGGCCGCACGACGCCAGCCGACCTCGAAGCGCAGCTCCAGCTCCTCACCGCTTATCTCGTCGCTCCAGGCTATCGCGACGAGGCCGCCCGTCAGTTTGAGAAGAACATCGACCCGCTCTACACCCAGCTTCAGCACACCGCCGAAGGCGTGATGAACAACGATGTCGTGGCCTTCATGCACTCCGGCGATCATCGCTGGGGATTCCCGA
>DAORHS010000792.1:0-2546 GCA_035438165.1 Prosthecobacter sp. | reverse complement strand
TGCTTGGATCCTCCCCGGGGTACAGCTCTTTTTAAAGTTAATAACAGGCTCTAGCAGACAAGGCTGCCCAACACGCAAAGCACGCCGCGAATGATCTGGGATTGGTTGTAGGCAGAGATCATGAGCTGACAGGATAAGAAGCAATGCTTAATGACGCAACAATGACCAAAGTGCACATACCGCCCAACCGAGCAGGCCGGCGGAGATGATCACGACACATACGGCGAAGGGGATCTCGAAAAAGGCGGTGAGCCAGTCTTCCCGCCACTGCTGGTTCTTTTTGATTCGATAGCTACGACTGAAGAGATAGCGCCAGCCACGGATGAAGTGCTCGAGGAATTCGCCGAAACCGGAAGCGTCACCGATTGGCATGGCCATGGATGGCTTGATCCCCAAATCGGTGCAAACGTTGTCTGCAAAAAAACTGGCGTGCCGTTTGAGGGGCACGCCAGAGAGATAGGGTGAGTTAGAAGAAGGCTTATCCTGCAATCACACATGAATCGGATGCCCCTTGGCGACTTCGGTGGCCTCCTTGACCATCTCGCTGAGTGTCGGGTGGGCGTGGATGGTGGCTTCGATTTCGTCCCAGGTGGCTTCGAGGTTCATGGCGAGGCCGATTTCGGCGATCATCTCGGTGCTTTCGCTGCCAATAATGTGCGCGCCGATGATTTCGCCGTGCGGCTCGCCATAAAGAATTTTGACGAAGCCTTCGGGCTCGGCGGCGGCGAGGGCCTTGCCGCTGGCGACATACGGGAACTTGCCGATCTTGAATTTGAGGCCCTTTTCCTTCGCCGCACGCTCGGTGAGACCGATGCTGGCGACCTGCGGATGGCAGTAGGTGCAGCCGGGGAAGACGGTGACTTTCTTGGGCTTGTGCTTGGTGAACATGCCTTCAACGCACTGCACGGCCTCATAGCTGGCAACGTGCGCGAGCCAGGGCGGCCCGATGATGTCGCCAGCACCATAGACGCCTTTGACGCTGGTTTGATAACGGTCGTCGGTCTGCAGCCAGCCTTTTTCGCTGAGCTTGATTTCGACGCCGCCGGGCAAAACGGGGGCCACGCCGATGGCGACGAGGCAGACATCGGCCTCCAGCGTCTCATTGGCTGCGCCTTCGACGGTGATCTTCACGCCTTTGCCGTCTTCGGATGTGCCGGTGACTTTGGTGTTCGTGAGGATTCGGATGCCAGCCTTGGTGAGGCTCTTTTCCAGCGTCTTGCTGACTTCGGTGTCCTCGACGGGGAGGATGTCTGGCAGCATCTCGACGACGGTCACCTTGGTGCCGTAGGCGTTGAAGAAGTAGGCGAACTCGATGCCGATGGCACCCGCGCCGATGACGATGACGCTCTTCGGCTGCTTTTCGAGGGTCATGGCCTCCTTGCTGCCGATGACGGTCTTGCCATTGAAGGGGAAGCCGGGCATCGGGCGGCTCTTGGCGCCGGTGGCGATGAGGATGTTCGCGGCGTCATGCGTCTCCTTCTTGCCGTCGGCGGCGGTCACTTCGACCTTGCCGGCGGCAGGGATGCTGGCGGTGCCCTTGAGGTAATCGACCTTGTTCTTCTTGAAGAGGAATTCGATGCCCTTGTTCAGCTTGTCGCTCACGCCGCGGCTGCGGCCGATCACTTTGGACCAGTCATACTCGATGCTGCCGATTTTCAGGCCGAACTCCTCGGCGCGGTGGGTGATCGTGTGGTACAGCTCGGCGTTTTTGAGGAGAGCCTTGGTCGGAATGCAGCCCCAGTTCAGGCAGGTGCCCCCGGCGCGGTCGTTTTCGACGCAGGCGACTTTTTTGCCAAGCTGTGCTGCGCGGATGGCTCCGACGTAGCCCGCAGGCCCGCCGCCGATGACAATGAGATCGTAGTTCATGTGAGGTGTTATTTGGGGGATGGAATAGGTCGAGAGAAGCGCTGCCCGGCACCGTATTCAACCGCAGATTTCCCGCCTGCATGCCCGTTTGACCGGAGAGGCGGAGAAAGGTAAACTCCAGCACGCGCATGACCCCTCTCTGCACCCCATTTCCGCGCAGAGCCGCCACGATCCTGGTGGTGATGCAAATCGTCGCCGCGTCCGCCCTCGCCGCAGGAGGATCTGAGAAAAGCACCGGGTCGAAGACCGACATCGCCGCACTGCTCAAGGTGCAGAGCGAGGTGCAGAAGCTGCTGCCCCAGGTCCGGCCTGCGCTGGTGGCCATCCAGACCGGTGGCGGCACGGCCAGCGGCGTCATCATTTCCGCCGACGGCCTGCTGCTGACCGCCGCGCACGTCCCCGGCGGCCCCGGCAAGGACATGCGGATCATCTTGGAGGACGGCAGCGTCACCACGGCCAAATCCCTCGGTCTGGACAAGACGACCGACGCGGCGCTGGCGCAGCTCAAGAAGCGGGAGAAGCCCTGGCCCTTCGTGAATCTGAGCCGCGAAGTCGTCAAGGCGCAGCCTGGCGAATGGTGCTTCGCGCTCGGGCATCCGGGCGGTTTCGACAAGTCTCGCGGCCCGGTGTTGCGCGTGGGCAAGATCATCAAACAGACCGCCAACAGCCTGCACAGTGAC
>DAORHS010000791.1:0-2551 GCA_035438165.1 Prosthecobacter sp. | reverse complement strand
AGGACCCGCAGCAATACACCAATCTTGCCAGCTCGCCGGAACACGCCTCCGTCGTGGCCGAGTGGAAGGCGAAACTGGCTGCCAAGCTTCAAGCCGTGCGTGCGAACGATCTGGGGTGGTGATGGACATTGGCGGAGGGGCGGAGTCAGCCCATGAGGTGAAGATGCTGCGCACGGCGGCGGGCTGGGACGGTGGTTTTGTGAAATTGGTCGCGCCTGACGGCAGCCTCACCGCGCTGCATGAATCCGGCGAGGTCCGGCTGGAGAGCGGGCATTGGGCCTTCATCGGCCGCCCGGGAGCCGGGCTGGACCGTTGGGTCGCGAGCGTGAAGGCGCTCGACATCGTGGATGGCGGCATGCTCGACACCTCCAGGCCTTATGCGCTGCGGACATCCACCTCGGAATGGAAACTCTGGCCGCGGCTCGATCCGCGCGCGGCGCCGCTTGGCCGCGCCTTGCAGGGAACCGTTCAAATCGCGTTCCGCCCCGGCCCCGTCCCGCTCGTCTTCGCGCTCCTGCCCGCTGATGTCGTCCCGCGTTCCGGCTACTGGAAAGCTGACGAACTGCTCCAGGCGAGGACTCCGGCCAGTCATTGAGCTGGTCAATGGCAGGTCATCCATAATCACTTTTCGATTCTCAGCCCGAGACACCAGAGTCCGCCCGCCGCCATGAAACCGACCATCCATTCCATCTCATGAACACGTCACCCTCATCGCGGCACAAGCCCGCCATCATCTGGGCCATCGGAGGCATGGGTTTGATGGCCGTTGTCTTCGCGGCGGCCATTTTCCGCTCCACCTCGTCCACTGCGGCCATCGGCTTGATTTTCATTCCGCTTTATGTCCTGCCGTTCGGCGCGCTCTTTTACCTCTTCGGCTACTGCCTGCGCGATCTGGGCGATTGGATCAAGGGGCGGAACAAACCTTTGAGCATGTGGGCCAGACTCCGGGCGATCATCGTCGTCATGCTGCCGCTGGGTGCCGGATTCGAGGTGACTCATGGCATCCTGCTCGTCCGCACCGTGGAGCGCATCTCGAAGGCGGATGAGGCCGCGATCGACGCTTTCCTGAAGGTCTCCATGTTCAAGAACAACCGCTTCGCGCTCGGCGCTCTCGCGGTGAATCCAAACGCCACCACCGCCCAGCTCGATCACATCGCCCGGCTGCCCGATCCGGCTCTGCATCGGAAAATGGGCTCGATCTGGCCCGTGATGCCGGGCAACGGCAAAGGGCTGGCGGTCATGCGCCTCGTGGCCCGGCACAAAAACGTTTCCGAAAGCACGCTGGTGCGGCTCGCCGAAAGCACGGACGCCTATGTGCTCGGCGATGTCGTCGCCAACTCAAAAACACCCGTCTCCATCATCCGCCAACAAGCTGACAACCAAGACCAACTGATCCGCTGGGGACTCGCAGCCAATCCCGCCACGCCCTCCGACATGCTGCAAAAGCTGGCCACAGACAGCAGCGAGTACACGCGTGCGCGCGTGGCTGACAATCCAAACACTCCGGCGGAGACGCTGGAACTTTTGTCCACAGACCAAATCTGGCATGTCCGCCGCAGCGTGGCCTCCAACAAGAACACGCCTGCAGCCGTCATCGAAAAACTGGCCAGAGATCCTGACAAACGAGTCAGCTCGGGCGCAGCACCCAAGCTCCGCAAGGCCAAGGCCCGGCCCAAACGCGCCGAGACAAAACCATAAGACCCACGGATCACGTGCGCTTTGACACAATGGCCTCGGGGCTTCGTTTGAAGCACAACACCCGCCCCAGCCATTCTGTCATGAAAACCATCCTCGCCCTTCTCTGCCTCGCCGCCTCTGCCATGGCCGGTCCCACCATCGTTTATGTCTCGGAAAGCGGCGAGAAACGCATCGCGATCTGGTCGCTGGATGAAGCGTCGGGCGAATTGAAGCGCCTCGGAGAAGCACCGCTTCCGGGAGCGCCGGGAAGTTTCTCGATCAGCCCGGATCGCAAGCATCTCTATGCTTCAGTGCGCTCAGCGAAACAATTCGCGACGCTGGACATTGATGCGAAGACCGGAGCGCTCTCGAATGCGACCTTTGCCGACGCAGGCTTCAACGCCGCTTATGTTTTCGCCGACAAAACCGGACGCTGGCTGCTCGCCGCGTCCTACAGCGAGGGCGTGGTCGGTTTATCCGCGATCAAGGAGGGTCGGGTGACTGGATTGCCCGTCGTCACGCTCGAAACGGGCAAAAAGGCGCACTGCATCCAGGCCGACCCGGCGAACAAATTCGCCTTCGTTCCGCATGTGGGCGAGTTGAACAAGGTCGAGCAGCTCCGTTTCGATGCCGAGGCCGGCACGCTCACGCGCAACACGCCGCCGCATCTCCCCGGCGGCGAGGGCGAAGGACCGCGCCACATGCAGTTTCACCCGAACGGCAAGTGGGCCTACTTCGTGAACGAGCAGGGCAAAAGCGTGACGCTGTGTGATTACGACGCGGAGAAGGGCGTGCTCAAAGCCCGCCAGAGCGTATCCACCGTGCCCGAGGACTGGCGCACCAAAGGCTCCTGCGCCGACATCCACATCAGCGC
>DAORHS010000790.1:0-2560 GCA_035438165.1 Prosthecobacter sp. | reverse complement strand
CGTTCATGTCCATCAGCTTGCCTTCGAAGCGCACCAGCCCGTTGTTCATCACCGGATTGTCATCAATGCTCAGAATGACGTCGCCGATTTTCAGCAGATCGCCGACGCTGCCGGCCGGCTCCACATCCCCGACCATGACGCCCACGCCGTCGCCATTGATGCCGAGCGCCTTGGCCTGCGCCGGGTTTTCGACAGGGAAATCACTCGCGGCGAGATCCACGTAGTGATCATAGCGCCCGTCTTCGATGTCCTTCAGGAAACGCTTGATCACCGGCACCGGAATCATGTAACCGACGTTCTGCGCCACGCGGCCGCTGAAGCCCTGAAACGCGACGCCGACCACCTTGCCCGCCTGCATCACCGGACCGCCGGAGTTGCCAGGATTGATCGCCGCATCCACTTGAATCGCGAGATGTGAATCGACGCTGGTGTGGCTGTAAGGACGGAAGTCGATGCGTGAAACGACGCCGCGTGTCACGGAGATGCGGTCGCCGCCGATGGGATAACCAATGGCGATCACCTCGGTGTTGAGCTGCGGGATGCCGCCGAAATCGAGCGGCTTGAGCTTGTCAAAATGGCTGCCGTCCTCGGCTTCGATCAGGGCCAGGTCACAATCATGGGCGATGTGGACGATCTTCGCCGGATGCGGCTCCGGATCGTTCGTGGTGCGGATCAGGATGCGCGTGGCGTTGCTGACGACGTGCGCATTCGTCAGGAAGCGGTTCTTGCCGATCAGGAATCCGGTGCCGCTGCCGCCGCTGGGCTGCCCCGCATTCCACGGCTCGCGGTAATCAGGAACCAGCACGGACACGTCGATGTTCACGATGCCCTCCCACGCGCCTGAGGCTACATCGATGGCCTGAGTCGCGGGAGGCGGCGCCGTTGCGGGTTGCGCACCGGCGGCTGTGGGGAGCAGGGCGAGGGCGGCGAGTGACAGGAGCGGTCGGATGTTCATGCAGGTGACGTGAAGCCACAAACATACGCGGCCCGCCGCTTCTAACACAAGTTTGCTGATGAGAAATAATCGGCCGCGTCAGCCTGCGATCACTTCTTGCCGGCTTTCGCCTTCGCCTCGGCCGCCTTCCTCCTGGCTTCCATCAGCTTCTTCAAGTCTTCCGCACGCTTCGCATTCTGAGCCTCGGTGCCGTTGGGATTCGCCGGATCGGTGATCATCGGAAAGTCATCGGTGCGGAACGGCGTCAGCGGCAGGCCGCCGTCGAAGGAATAGACATTGCAGACGGGATTATCTGCCCACGCGTAGCGCACGGCCACGGGCTTCGTCACGGCGGGGCTGCTGACCTCGATCTGGTTCGTGCCATGCTTCGATCCGCCGACGATGCTCGCCTTCGCCCACACCCACTTTTTGTCCTCACCACAGATCGCAAAGCCCTGCGGCTCGTCGATATCGACCGTGCGCAGGCCAAACGGGGCGTGGTCAAAGGTCAGCAGCGCTTTGCCGCCGTCGAACTTCGCGTCCTTCAACTCCGGGCTGCGATACGGCATCTTCTGGCCGTAGTCGTTCACCAAGGCCCAGCGGGCGAGACGCTCGGCCACATCGCGCTTGTTTTTCGGATGGATGTCGTTCGCCTCGCCGAGGTCGGTGATGACGCACTGACCGGTGTGCGGCAGCTTTTTCATCGTCAAAGTCTGCGCTTCGCGCAATTCGGCCCAGTCGCTGTCGCCGGGTTCGGTCGTGTAGGGTTTGAAGTCGGCGAGCTGCACCCAGTAGAAGGGGAAATCACCCTGCTGCCACTCCTTGCGCCAATGCTCGATCATGAAGGGGAAGAGTTCGCCGTACTCCTTCGCGCGGCTCGCGTTCGACTCGCCCTGATACCAGATCGCGCCGCGAATGCCGTAGCCGATCGTCGGATGCAGCACGCCCGCGTAGAGATTGCCGGGGCGATGCTGGCCGGCCATCGGGTTCTGCGGCGCACGGGGTGCTGCCGCGGTGAACATTTTGCCCGCCTTCAGGGCTTCTTTACGCGCCTGCGCCCACTCGGCCACCTTTGCCTTGTGCGCCTCGACCTGCTTGTCGAAAGCCGCTTGCGTGAACGTGGCCTCGGTCTGCTTCCACTTTGCGGTGATCGAGGCAAAGCGCGGATCTTTCTCCAGCACGTCGCGCTTCACCCACGCCTCGCAGGCGCTGCCGCCCCAGGCGTTGTCGATGAGGCCCACGGGCACCCCGAGCACTTCATGCAGCACGCGACCGAAATGATAGCCCACGGCGGTGAACTGGCCCGCATTCGCCGGGCTGCACTCCTCCCACTGGCCTTTGAAGTCGTCCTGAATCTCCTGCGTGCCGACTTGCGGCACCGAGATGAGGCGAATCTGCGGATGCTTCGCCTGCGCGATGTCCAAATCCGCATCCCAGGTGTTTCCCAGCTGGAATCCCATGTTCGACTGCCCCGAGCAGACCCACACCTCGCCCACGAGCACGTTTTTAAGCTCGCGCGTGCTACTGCCCTTGATCAAAATCGTCGCCGGTTTCGCATTCGCGGGCACCGCGTCGAGTTTCACCGTCCACTTGCCATCGGCACCGGCCTTCGCGGTCTTTGTCTGT
>DAORHS010000789.1:0-2564 GCA_035438165.1 Prosthecobacter sp. | reverse complement strand
CCATCCGCCGCATCAACAACGACCGCCAGGACAACACGACGGTCGGCGTGGTGAAAATTTCCTGAGCTGCACCGCATTCAGCGCATGATCGGCCCGTCATCGGGCGCGCTCATGTCAGCCTCCAATGCCTTCCTCGTCCCGAAGCGCAGCAACCAGATGCCGCCGACCAGGGAAACAACACCCGATATGCCGTAGAACCGCAGCAGGCTTCCCTTATCCTCGATTTCTGTGGATTGAACGGCCAAGTAACAAACCCAGCCGCAAGCCAGCGCGTAACCCACCAAGGCGCTTCCCGCGAGAACAATCACACAGCCAGCGGGTGTGGCCTTGGTTGGAACACCGAAAAGGTTAGAGACCCAGTTCATGCTTCACGAGGCTAACGCCAGCGCACATGTTCGCCAGCTTCTTCTTCGCCGCCCAGCGCGCGGTCTGTGAGAGACCGCAATCCGGGGCGAAGACGAGTTTGTCCGCTGGCGCATGTTTCAAGCACGCACGCACCGCGTCGGCGATCTGCTCCGGCGTTTCGATGTGGTAGCTCTTCACGTCGATGATGCCGACGGCGACATCGTAGCGCTCGGACATCGGTTTGATGACGTCGAGCTCGGCGTATTCGCGGTTCGCCATCTCGACATGCACTTCATCGCAATGAAGATCGAGGAAGGCGGGGAAGAGCGGCGCGTATTTGCGCCAGCCGACGGGGTGGCCTTTGAAATTGCCGAAGCAGAGGTGCGTGCAGATTCGCGCCTTGCCGTAGCCGGATGAAACGGTGCGGTTGAAGATGTCCACGAAGCGCCGCGTGTCCTCGCGGTAGCCGTAGCAGCTCATGCTCGGCTCATCGACGCAGATTTCCTCCGCGCCCGCGGCGACAAGATCGGCGATCTCCTGGTGAACGATGGGCAGCAGGACCTCGGTGATGGCGTAGCGGTCTTTGTACTGCGCATTCGGCGAAAGACGGCCACTGAGCGTGTAGGGACCGGGGACGGAGACTTTGAGGCGTTTGCCTGTGTTGGCCGCGAGACGTTTCAAGCGCTCGAATTCCTCCACGGCACCGAGTCCACGCGGAGCACGCAGTTCTCCCGTGATCTCGTGCTTGCCGCGCTGATCGTGCGCAGGCGGCCCAAAGCGTCGCGGACTGGCCGGTTCGAGGGCGATGCCTTCGATGAAGCCGTAGAAGCTCAGATTGAAGTCAAACCGCGTCTGCTCGCCATCCGTGATGACATCGAGCCCAGCGGCGATTTGATCCTGAATGGCCGCCTGCACCGCGTCGTCTTGCATTTCGGCGATGTCGGCCGTTCCGAAGCTGCTAAGATGCTGCGCGGAGAATTCCAGCCAGCCCGGAAACGGATAGCTGCCGATGACAGAGGTGCGAAGCGGTTGGGATTTCATGGTGTAGGCATGAAACGGCAGACGAGGCCGTCATGCCACGCATGAACCGCAAAGGACAACCGATGCGGCAGAGTCGGACAAGTCGGACCAGTCTGACTCGTCAGATGCCGAGACCCGCGTAGTAGCGTGAAATCCGCCGCGCGTGCTCGTCATACGCGGCTTCGAAAAGCTCAGTGGCCTTCTCCGCTCCGACGACGGCTCCGGCGGTGAGCACCTTTGGTGGCTGGCCAGCCTTCGTCAGGCGGTCAGCCACTTCGGCTTTGATGGCGTTGACGAGCAAACAGCCGCCGACGGTGCTACCGGGTGCGACGGGTGTTTCGAGGCCGTCGATCTTCACCATGGCATCTCCAACGGGCGCACCGGTGTCGAGGACGATGTCGGAGAAGTCCTGGAGCTTCTTGCCGTCGCGATGACGGCTGGTGCTGGCCTCGCTGTGCGTGGTGCTGATGATGGCGGCGACTTTGACGCCGCGTTTCTGAAACTCCTCGGCCATTTCGACGGGAACGACGTTGCAGCCGCTGCTGGAGATGACGAGGGCGCTGTCGCCGGGCATCAGATCGAAGTTCCGCAGGATGCGGTTCGCCAAACCGCTGACGTTTTCGAGGAACATGGCCTGCCGCTGGCCATTCGCGCCGATGACGAGGTTATGGAAGGTCAGCGAGAGCTCGACGATGGGATTGAAGCCCGGAAAGGAACCGTACCGCGGCCACATCTCCTCCACGAGGATGCGGCTGTGACCGGAGCCGAAGACGTGGACCATTTGTCCGGCGAGAATGGTCTTGGCGAACAGGTCGGCGGTTTGCTGGATGAGCGGGAGTTGGTCGCGGACGCGGTTGAGGAGGCCTTGGCTGGCTTCGAGGTATTGGAGGGCGGGAGACATAGGAATGACGAAATCAGAATGCAGAATGACGAATAAACCGAATGGAAATCAAAGGTGCTGGAGAAGATTGAAAACAGAACCAAGGCAACCGGCGCTATCCCCAAGCTCCGCAGGCACGAGGCGGGCTTGGTTGCCGCCGGGACGCCATTCGAATTCGTCGATGGCTTGTTGGAGTGGTTTGAAAAGAAGGTCTTTGGCACCGGTGGCGATGCCACCGCCGAGGATGACGACTTCGGGGTCGAGGACGTTGATCAAGGAGGCGATGGCGGCAGCGAGATGGCGGACCGAGGTCAGCCAG
>DAORHS010000788.1:0-2568 GCA_035438165.1 Prosthecobacter sp. | reverse complement strand
CTGACGGATGATCCTCACGGGTCGAGACAACCAGTCCGTCCAGATAGTCCTGCGCGCTCCCGGCCGAGGCGACGGGCTTCAGCGACTCGCTCGCCTCGTCATAAAAGCCGATCCAGGCCATGCGCATGTCACCCTTGTCCACCGCAATGCCCACCGCCGTTTCATAGAGCTGCTGCGGCTCGCGGATGCGCACGATCGCCTCATTGATGCTGCTGGACATCGCATGCAGCCGGTTCAGGCGCAGGAGGCGTTGCTCGTCGAGTTTTCGCTCATGGATGTCCAGGGCGGAACCTGCCATTCGGTACGGCTCCCCGTGTTTGTCCCAAAGGGCCTGCCCTCTCGCCTCAAACCAGCGGTATCCCCCTGATTTCACCTGAATACGGTACTCAATGCAGAACTCGTCGCGCTGCTCCAGGTGGCGCTCCAGGGCTGCGCGCACCAGCGGAAGGTCGTCCGGATGCATTTTCTGCTCCCAGGCAAAAAACAGGCTGGGAAACTCCTCCTGGCTGTAGCCAAGCAGCTCACGGAAACGCGGAGAGTAGTACACCCCTCCGGTCCGAATGTCCCAGTCCCACACGCCGCCAGTGGAGCCGGTGGCGGCGAGGGCATAGCGTTCCTCGCTCTTCCGCAGGGCCATTTCTGCCTGATGCCGTTCCATCTCCGCCGAGGCACGCACGGCAAAAAGCTGAAACATCGCCATCAGACGTTCGCGATGATCCAGCGATTGATCACTGAACACCGATATCAGCCCGATCACCCGGCCGTCCGTGGCATGCAAGGGCATGCCGAGGTAACCGTTCACCCCCAGATCGTGCAGCATTTTGTCATCAGGGAAATGCTGCCTCACATCGTTCTCATAATAGGACACCTCGCCATTGATCACGTTGTAGCATGGCGTGCCGACCAGTGAGTAGGTCTGGTTTGGCTGCACCTTGCCGTCGGCGCAAAAGCCAAGGGTTTGCACCATGCGGTCTCGTTCTGGCAGAAGCATGCCCACCGAGGCATACTTGGCCTCAAGAGTGCGCGCCATTTGCAGGCAGAGCGACTGAAAAAAAGTCTCGCCGCCACGCGCGTCCACGCCTTCCGCCATCGCACGCAGCGCCTCCTCCACTTTTTTCTCCACCGTGATGTCCGAGGCCAGCGCCAGGATCGATTGAATCTCGCCATGGTCGTTCAACAGAACCGAATTGTGCCATTCACAAACAACAACCCTCCCTTCACGGCTGAAGTTCCGGTTGATGCAGGTGTTGCGTGACTCAGACCGGTCCAGCAGACGGCCCAGCGTCGCCTCCACCCGCGGCAGGTCATCGGCATGAATGAAGTTCCACTCCCGATGCTGCCTCCCCATGACCTCCTCCACGCTCCAGCCAAATACCTTCTCCGCCTGCGGCGACCACCGGCAGATTCGGCCGCTGCCATCGTACTCGACCAGTGCCAGCGAGGTGTTTTCCAAATGAAACAGGAGCGCCGCATGCGTCTGCTGCTGCAGTGCCTCCTCCTGCTCCCGCCTGGCTGTAAAATCTCGCAGATGACCAATGATCGCCACCGGCCTGCCCTCGGTGTCCTTGACGATGGAACGATTTTCGCTGATCCAGCGATAGCCCTGGTCTTTGTGCTGAAACCGGTACTCCAGCAGCGGTTGAAAGTCTCCGTTCAGATCACGCGCCAGCAGATGCTCCAGCCGGTCGCGCCTCAAGGCATAGTCTTCGGGGTGAATCCGCGAGAACATGAAACGAAGGCCTCCCTCGATGCACTCATCCATGCTAAATCCCAGCACCTGCTCCACCGCCGGACTGATGTAGTCATAGGTCAGCGTGGGCAGGTTCAGGCAGTACACCGGATCCTTGGTGTTCCCGAGCACCGCACGAAAGCGTTCCTCACTGCGCCGCAGATCACTTTCTGCCTGCTTGCGTTTCGAAATGTCACGCACCGTCACCACCAGCCGTTCTGTGCCGAGAATGTCGGCCTTGCACATGCTCACCTCCACCCAGAACACTCGTCCGCTGAGCGAGCGCGCCTGCCACTCAAAGAGCTGCGGCCCCTCCTCGACCGCCTTCCGCATCCAATGCAACGAGCCGTCCTGCGTGTAAGGCGGGGTGTTCGCGCTCAGCTCCGCCACAGAAAGCCTTCTCATTTTGTCCGGACCGCAGCCATACAACTCGCAGGCGCGTTGATTGACCCAGAGAATGTCACCTGTGGCGACGTCATGAATGAAAGCCGCATCGTTGAGGCATTCAAAGACGCCCCGAAACCATTCGTCTCGAACCTGCAGGTCGAGTGCTTCGGAGGTGGCGTCCATCGTCATAGTTCAAACAATAATGGGGGATCAGAGGGAAGACTCCAAAAATGTCTCATGCTCGACCGATGCCAAGCACACATCAGCTTTCGTCCCCTTGATCTCGGTGATCGCCTCCGCCAGCGCTTTGAGCCCCTGCTCTTTCGACACATAGCCATGCACATCCCCCCGGGACAAGACCGGCAGCATGTCGGCGCTGGAGTGGCTGCTGAACAAAATCACCCTCACCCCCTGCTCGATGAAATGCCCGGCCTGCTCCACCAGATCGATCG
>DAORHS010000787.1:0-2577 GCA_035438165.1 Prosthecobacter sp. | reverse complement strand
AGACTTCGCTGCTTGACGCCCTGCGCAAGACCACCGTTACCGCCGGTGAAGCGGGCGGCATCACCCAGCATATCGGCGCCTACTGCATCTTCCACAACGGCAAGCCCATCACCTTCATTGACACCCCCGGTCACGCCGCGTTCTCCGCCATGCGCGCCCGCGGTGCCAACGTCACCGACATCGTCGTCCTCGTCATCGCGGCGGACGACGGCATCATGCCTCAGACGAAAGAGGCGCTCAGTCATGCCAAGGCTGCCGGCGTGCAGCTCATGGTCGCCTTGAACAAGTGTGACCTGCCCACGGCGAACGTCATGCGTGTGAAGAGCCAGCTTCAAGACATCGGTCTCGCACCGGTGGACTGGGGTGGTGAGATCGAAGTCATGGAAGTCTCCGCCAAGTCCGGACTCGGACTCGACAACCTGCTCGAAACCATGTCCCTCCAGGCGGAGGTGCTCGAACTCAAGGCGGATCCCAAGGCCTCCCCCCGCGCCACGGTCATCGAATCCTCCATGGTCGCCGGCAAGGGTCCCGTGGCCACGGTCATCATCGGCCAGGGCACGCTCAAAGTCGGCCAGCCCTTCATCTGCGGCCCGCTCTGGGGCAAGGTCAAGGCGCTCATCAATGATCGCGGCGAGTCCATCAAGGAAGTCCTCCCCGGCATGCCCTGCGAAGTCATCGGCTTCAGCGACATGCCCCACGTCGGCGACGAAGTCGTCGTCATGAACAATGAACGCGACGTCAAAAAGCTCAGCGAGGAGCGCCTCGAAGAACTGCGCCAGAAGAAGCTCAGCGTGCCGCGTCGTTCCACCCTGGAGCACCTCTTTGCCAGCATCGAGGACAGCAACAAGAAGGCTCTCAAGATCGTCCTCAAGTGCGACGTGCAGGGGTCCGTCGAGGCCATCGCCAAGTGCCTCACCGACATCAAGAGCGACAAGTGCAACCTCGACATCCTGCATCAGGAGGTCGGCTCCATCAACGAGTCCGACGTGCTGCTCGCCAGCGCGTCCGACGCCATCATCCTCGGCTTCAACGTCAAGGTGGAGAACAAGGCTCTCACCACCGCGAAACGCGAAGGCGTGCAGGTGAAGCTCTACTCCATCATCTACGAACTGATCGATCAGGTGAAGGAGGCCATGGCCGGCCTGCTCGATCCGGTCACCCGCGAGAAGATCCTCGGCCACGCCCGCGTGAAGCAGGTCTTCAAGGTCAACAAGGGCTTCGTCGGCGGCTCCGTCGTCACGGACGGCACCATGCAGCGCAAGCAGCGCGCCCGCGTGCTGCGTGACGGCCAGGCCGTCTATGACGGCGGCTTCGAGACCCTGCGGCGCTTTACGGATGAGGTCAATGAGGTCCGCAACGGCCTCGAGTGCGGCATCAAGCTCTCCGGCTTCAGCGACTACGAAGAAAACGACGTCATCGAGTGCTACGAACTCGAAAAGATCGCCCAGACTCTTTAATCGGGTTCCAAGTTTCGAGTTTCAGGTTTCAAGTTGTGGCCTCCGCGCCCGCTGACCTGATCTTGAAACTTCAAACCTGGAACTTGAAACTCACCCATGTCCCTCCGAGTCCAAAAAGTCTGCGAACTCATCCGCCGTGAGCTCAGCGCCATCCTTGAGAAGGATTTTCGCATCGAAAACTGCCTCGTGACCATCCACGAGGTCAGTGTCACGCCCGACATGCGCCAGTGCTTCGTGTACGTCGGCGTCATCGGCAAGCCGCACCAGCAGGACGCCGCCATCGAAAAGCTCACCAAGGCCCGCGGCTTCATCCAGCGGGATCTCTACAAGCGCGTCAAGCTGCGCTGCAGTCCGCAGCTCTTCTTCCGCCTCGACAAGTCCGTCGAGCGCGGGGTGCCGCTGCTCAACATCATCGACAATCTTCCGCCTCCTCTGCCAGACCTGCCTGAGGAGATGACGTCCGAAGACACGCCTCCGAAGTAATGCCCGCGAACTCCACCACCGCTGAAATCGTTGCCGCCATGCGCTCCGCGCAGCGCATCGCCGTTGTCGCTCATGTGCGCCCCGATGGGGATGCCGTGGGCTCGGTCCTCGGCCTCGCCCTGAGCCTTCGTGCGTTGGGCAAGGACGTCATCGCCCTTCTCGAAGACGGCGTTCCCTCCAACCTCGCCTTCCTTCCTGGCACGGACACCGTGATCCAGCCCGGCACGGAACCGCTGCAGGTCGATCTCGCCATCGCGCTCGACACCGCCACGCACGAGCGCATCGGCGCCAAAAGCAAAGCGCTGCTCGATCCCGCGCCGCTGCTGTTGAACATCGACCATCATCCCACCAATCCGGGCTACGGGACGCTCAATCTCATCGACTCCGATTCTCCCGCGACCGGCCAGATCATCTACAATCTCCTCACCGAGCACGGGCTGCCCATCGACGACGCCGTCCGGCAGAATCTCTTCGTCGCCATCTCGACGGACACCGGTTCCTTTCAGTACTCCGCCACCAACGCGCGCTCCCACCGCATCGCCGCGGAAATGATCGAGGCCGGGCTCGACACCGCACGCCTCGCCCAGCTCACCTACCAGTCCTACCCGCTGCGCCGTCTTGCGCTCATGCGCGACAT
>DAORHS010000786.1:0-2595 GCA_035438165.1 Prosthecobacter sp. | reverse complement strand
GCGTTGCGCGAAGTCTTCGAGGTCGCTCGCCGCCTGGGTGCCGTATTGCGCGGGGAATTCAGCGGCACGCGCGGGGTCAGCGTCATACACGGCAGCAAAGGTGGTCGCGCCATCGCTCTTAGCGGCGATCTCCGCCATGATGCGTGCGTGATTCTTGCCAATCGCGCCGACACCGGCGACTCCAATGCGGAAAGGGGTGTTGCTCATGTCAGGTGTAATGGTAGCGGCAGGAGGCGATTTCAATGTTTGATTGAGTCACCGAATAAACCAGGCGGTGCTCGCCGTCGATGCGGCGTGACCAGAAGCCGGCATATTGATGTCGCAGCGGTTCCGGCTTGCCGATGCCATTGAAAGGACTGCGTTTGATGTCTTTGAGAAGCTCATTCACACGCCGAAGCATGCGGCGATCAGTTTCCTGCCAGTGCTGATACTCACTCCAGGCACGGTCAGAAAAAGTGAGCTTCATGCGTCGAGATCAATTTCACGGACAACGCCCTTGCCGGCGCGAAGCTGCTCGATGGATTCTTGCAGATAACGGGCGTTGGCCGGGCTGCGCATGAGATACGCGGTTTCGCTCATCGATTCATATTCTTCCAGCGGCAGCATGACGACCGTGTGCTCGTCATCATGTTCGATGACCACGGCCTCGCGGTCATCACACACTTTGATGATGGTCGCGGCGAGATTCTTGCTGGCTTTGGCGCTGGTAATAGCGGTCATGTTGGTAAAAGAGCACAGGTTGCGGGTGAAATCAAAACTTGCCAGGGAACTTCATGCCAGGCGGGAGCTTGGGCATCTTGCCACCACCGCCACCCAGCATGCCGCCGAGACCGCCGAGTCCTCCCATGCCGCCACCACCACCGCCGCCTCCCATCATGCCGCCCATCATCTGGGCCATCATGCCCTTGTTGCTCATGAGCTTCTTCATCATCTCGAACTGCTTGAGGAGCTGGTTCATTTCCATGACGGGACGTCCCGCGCCGTTGCAGATGCGCTTGCGACGCTGACCGTTGATGATTTCGGGGCGCTGACGTTCTTTGGGCGTCATGGAGAGGATCAGGGCCTCGACGTGCTTCATGCGCTTGTCGCCGTCGGCCCCCACCATGTCCTTCATCTTGCCCATGCCGGGCAGCATGCCGAGGATGCCGCCGATGGGGCCGAGCTTCTTCATCATGCGCAGTTGCGCGAGCATGTCGGTGAAATCGAATTTGTTCGACTGCATGCGGGCGGCGAGCTTCATCGCCTCCTTCTCGTCGATCTCTTCGGCGGCTTTTTCCACCAGGCCCACGACATCTCCCATGCCGAGGATGCGCTGGGACATGCGGTCGGGGTGGAAGACTTCGAGCTGCTCCACCTTTTCGCCGACCCCGAGGAACTTCACCGCACAGCCGGTGACCTGACGCATCGAGAGCAGCGCACCGCCGCGGGCGTCACCATCCAGCTTGGTCATGATCAAACCGGTGATGCCGACCGCGTCGTTGAATTTCTGCGCCACGCTCACGGCCTGCTGGCCGGTGGCGGCATCGGCGACGAGCAGCACCTCATTGGGCTCCACCACGGCGCGCACGCGCTTGAGTTCGGCGAGCAGTTCCTCATCCAGATCCTGACGACCGGCGGTGTCGAAGATGGCGATGCCGCTGCCCTGCTCCTTGAGCCAGACGAGGGATGCTTTCGCGGCCTTCACGGGATCGGTCTCGCCTTCCGCCGGTGCAAAGACCGGCACGTTGAGCTGCTGGCCGAGCACCTGGAGCTGCTTGATGGCGGCCGGACGATACAGATCGAGCGCGATGAGCAGCGGGCGGCGGCCCTGTTTCTTGAGCCAGTGGGCCAGCTTGGCGGAGGTCGTTGTTTTACCGGCACCGTTGAGGCCGGTCATCAGGATGCGCTGCGGCGGGTCAAGGTTCAGCGCGCTGGCATCGCTGCCGAGCAGCTTGATCAGCTCATCGTGGAAGATTTTGACGATCTGCTGGCCGGGGGAGACGGTGCGCAGCACCTCGGCACCCACGGACTGTTTAGTGACGGTCTCGACGAGGTCCTTGGCGACCTTGAAGTCCACATCCGCCTCCAGCAGGGCCATGCGGATCTCCTGCATGGCGTCGCTGACGTTGGATTCACTGATGCGGGCCTGGCCGCGCAGCTTTTTGAAGGCGCTTTCGAGTTTTTCAGAGAGGGCGGAGAACATCGGGAGAGAGAAGGGGACGCCGGATAGTCGGCAGATGCCCGCGCATGGCAACTGCGAAGCGCAGCGCGGGCCAGGAGCGGGAACAGATGTGTCCCCCATCAGAGAAGTTGGCAGTTGTTGACGGTGGGTTGGAAAAACCACGGTCATGCCATCGGCCCCATTCGCGACATGCGGCAGATCAAAGCATGGAACTCCGTATCCGTGCCGACGATGAACAGCCACACGCGGTAATGATCCGCGCGCAGCGGATCGTCCCAGTCCAGCAGTAGCGTTCCGGGGATGTCCAGAAGCTTGCAGGCAGGCTGGCCCATGCTACGGCATGCTCCTGGATCTACACTCACCGGCTGAGGCTCTGCCAGACGGCGGGGAGGCGCTTGCGGACGAGTTGGGCGCTGTTGGCGGGAATGAGGGCC
>DAORHS010000785.1:0-2601 GCA_035438165.1 Prosthecobacter sp. | reverse complement strand
TCCCCGACTCGCTCGAAACCTTCCTCGGCACCGATCCTGGAAACGGTCCCTGTGAATGCCGCATGGTGCGCGTCTTCGACGGTCCACGGCTCATCGCCGCCAGCTTCTTCGACGTCGGCCGGGAGGCGGCCTCCAGCGTCTATGGCATCTTCGAACCGGAATACGCCAGACGCAGCCTCGGCATCTTCACGATGCTGCTGGAGATCCAGCACTGCCGCGACTCCGGCCTGCGCTGGCTTTATCCCGGCTATGCGACGCATGAGCCGAGTGCCTACGACTATAAGAAGCAGTTTCGCGGCACCGAGATGCTCGATTGGAGCACGGGCGAGTGGCGGCCGTTGCCGCCGTGAACTCGCACGGCCATCCCGGCACGTGTGAATCGTGGATTGCCAGACGACCGCGCTCAGCAAAACCGGCTACTTCCGCTCCAGGAGTCGCTGCAAGACGGGACCGTCCATGTTTTCCACCTTCAAGCCGAGCAAAGCGGCGAGGGTCGGCGCCACGGAGGTGTTGCTGATCGTGCCGCACCTAGCACCCGCCTGGATGCCCGCACCCCAGGCGACGAAGGCCGCGTGCATGTCCGGCTGTGCCGCGTCCGATCCGTGCGAGCCCTTCGTCACCTCATCCAGAGGCGTCACCACCACATCGCCTGCTGGCGAGTCCACGAAATTGAAACCGCTGGCCGCCGACAGCACGAGGTCTGCCATCTGCGGGTTCTTCGCTGGGTCAGGCAGCCCATGGGCGGCGAAGTCGCCCGGTGTGATCACGGCTCCCACGCCTTCCAGTTGGCGGAACTGCTCGGCGAGCTTCACCACCTGAGCCGCACGGCCCTCCTCCCGCAGCACATAGACAAAGCAGGCTCCTCCCTGCGCAACGGCACGAACACTGCCGCCCGTGATGCGCGTCCCGAGCGCGGTGAGCAGCCCCTCCTGCCGCAGCAGCACATTTGGCTGGATTCGCCGACGGTAGGAGATGAAGCCATGATCAGACACCACCACCAGCGTCGCGCGCCCGCCATGCGTGCGCTGCAGTTCCTGCCAGAGCTCGCCCAGGCACGCGTCCTGATTTTTCAAAGCGGCATAGGCCTGCGGTGAGCGGGGACCAAACCGGTGCTGCGCGTGATCGAGCTCCACGAAATGCATGAGCAGCAGATGCGGGCGATGAACGCCCAGCAGATGCTTCCCCATCTGCGCAAACATGCGGTCCCGCTCGGCGATGCGCTCGGTGTTCCACCACTCCTCCTGCTTGTCCCAAGGGATGCCTTTCGCGGTGAACTCCTCCAGCAGCGAGGGCGTGGCGAACTGCTTCACCAAGGCAAGCGTGCCCACATCCGGAATGGTCCAATCCAGCGTGCGCGCCCCGCGAGTCGCAGGCCAGATCAGTGCGGCCGTCTTCAATCCCGCCTGCTTCGCGAGATCATAGATCGTCGGCACCTTCACGATCTCGTCCTTGTTGAAGAGGGGATCGACCACCAGCGGCACAATCTCGTTCTTCGCGCGATCCAGCACGCTGTTGCCGAGCACCCCATGCTTTCCGGGATGCACGCCCGTGACCAGCGTGGTGTGATTCGGCCAGGTGACCGTGGGCATCGAGGCGATCATGCCCTGCGCACGCGCCCCCTCGGCGGCCAAGCGGCGTAGCGTCGGGATTTCCGCCACGGGATCATCGAGGTAAAAGTTCGCCAGGCCATCCACGCTCACCATCAAGACGATGCGATCAGGCGTTTCAGCATCCACGCGGGGGACACCAAGCAGCATGAAGAGAGCGAGCGGGAGAATGGCAACACGGCACATCCCTGCGCTGTAGCCTGTCTGCTCCGCGTTTCAAGCGATGCTGTGCAACGATGAAACCTCTCCGGTTGGAGCAATGAGGGACGCCTTCAGCGCCGAACGTGGAGAAACAAATTCACCCCCTCCGGCTCCCATTGGACCTCGATGGAATCCGCCGCCGCGCCGGCTTCGAGCGCGAGTTCACGTAGATGATCGCGCGTGCGGTGCTGCAGCACCCAGTCGCCCAGCAGCTCCATGTAATCGCGGCTGGGATTGAAGTCGGAAAAATTGCCCACCACCACTTCCCCGCCCCGTTTGGTCACGGCCATGAGCGCCTTGAGCAGATAGACAAAGGTGCGGTCGGTGAGGTAATCAAACAAGCCCGCCGACCAGACCAGTTCGTAGCCTTTGGCAGGCAGGAACCGCAGCACGTTGCGGTGGTAGAACTCCACGCGCTTCGCAAACGGGGCGCACAACTTCCTGGCGTGCTCGATGGCATGGATCTCCGCGTCCACGCAGTCGAAAAACACCTCGCGCTCAGGATTGTCGAGCACCCACTCGCGCACATCGCGCGCCGGGCCGCTGGCGACGTTCAACACATTCAACGGCACCTTGGAACGACCCGCCGTGTGCGAGTTCAGCAGTTGATGGAAGTAAGCCTTGCGATTGCGCACCGCGTTCGGTGCCGCCTGCGAGTGGAAATACAGATCCCAGCGGCGCAGATGCGGCTCCTGGGCCGTTTGCAGCGTGTAGATCGCCTCGATCATCTCAAAGTCACCGCTGTAGCCGAACTTCTTGCCCAGCGCCCGCGCCTGCATCGTCCCTTCGAGAT
>DAORHS010000784.1:0-2611 GCA_035438165.1 Prosthecobacter sp. | reverse complement strand
AGGCGCGCACCGGGGCGGTGAAGAGCGTCTCCAGGGTGCCCATCTTTTTCTCTTCGGCAAAGAGGCGCATCGTGAGCAGCGGGAAGATGAAGAAGTAGGACAGCCAGAACCACATGGCATGGAAGGTCCAGCTCACGATGGAGCCGTCGCTCGGCGCACTCTCCAGCACGGAGAGTGCGGCGCGGAAGGCGAACCCGTTCAAGACCATGACCAGCGCCAGCACGACGTAGGCGACGGGGGAGACAAAGAAGGCGTGCAGCTCTTTCTTGAGCAAAATCCAAAAGATCCTCATAGGACGTGCGTGGGAATGTCGGTGGGGGTGCCGGCGTTCATGGAGAGTTCGACGAAGACATCCTCCAGAGTGGGCAGTTGGCGGTGCATCTCGCGGATGCGCCATTTCTGCCGCAGGGCGAGGTCCATCACCGCGTCACGAACATCGTGGCCGGGTTCGACACGCAGGGTGAAGCGCCGCCAGGAATGCACGAGCAAGGTCTCCTCTGTGGCCTTGCGCACTCCGGGCAGGGAGGAGAGCTGCTCTCCGAGATTCCCCGGGCCTTCGATCTCCAGATGCAGCAGCGTGGTGGAGCGGAGCTGGCGTGTCAGGTTCTGCGGTGTGTCATTGGCACGGATGCGGCCCTGGTGGATCATGATCACGCGGTCACAGGTCTGTTCGACTTCGTGCAGGATGTGGGTGGAGAGCAGCACGGTGTGCTTTGATTTCAATCCACGAAGCAGGTCGCGTACGTGGCGGATTTGCACCGGATCCAGGCCATTGGTCGGCTCGTCCAGAATGAGCAGCTTCGGTTTGTGCACCAGCGCGTCGGCCAGTGCCACACGCTGGCGATAGCCCTTGGAGAGGTTGCCGATCAGGCGCCGGCGCATGTCGGTCACGCCAGTGAGTTCCATCACTTCACCGATCCGGCGGCGCATGGCCATGCCGGAGAGACCTTTCAACTCCGCGCGGAAGCGCAGGTACTCCTTCACCTTCATCTCGGTGTAGAGCGGCGCCATCTCCGGCATGTAGCCCACTGACTGGCGCACCTGGATGGACTGATGAAACACATCAAAGCCCGCCACCTGCACCCGGCCGGACGTGGCCGGCATGTAGCCGCTGAGAATCCGCATCGTGGTCGATTTTCCAGCACCGTTCGGCCCGAGAAACCCCACGATTTCACCCGGTTCCACCTGGAAGGAGATGTTGTTCACCGCAGTGCGTCCGGCATACTGCTTGGTGAGGTCCTGAACATCGATCATGACTGGAAGGGGAGGAATCGGCGGGGTTAAATGGTGGTAAATTTAAGCCTATGCGCGTCTGAATGACAATTCGCAATCAGGCATTCGCAAAATTGATGGTTGGGGGCGGCATCCACCGCCCCCATCATGAACTCCGGAAGGGAAAGGATCAGTCGTTGTAGGCCGCCTCACCGTGTTCCGCGAGGTCGAGCCCCTGGTTTTCGTCTTCCGGCGTGACGCGCAGGCCGATGGTCAGATCGATGACCTTCAGGATCGCAAAACTGGCGATGCCCGAGAGGAGAATCGTGTAAACCGAAGCCAGGCTCTGGGTCAGCAGTTGTCGGCCGATCTGAAAATCTCCCAGGCCGCCCGCAAAGCTCGTGGTGCCGAACACCGCGACGAGGATCGTGCCCACAAAGCCGCCGACGCCATGCACGCCGAAGACATCCAGCGAGTCGTCATAGCCAAATTTCTTCTTCAGTTTGGCGCAGGCCATCCAGCACAGCAGGGCGGAAACGCTGCCAATGCAGACCGCTCCGATCGGGCCGACTTTGCCCGAGGCAGGCGTGATGGCCGCGAGTCCGGCGATGGACCCCGTGGCGATACCCAGGGCGCTGGGTTTGCCATTGCGCACCCACTCGATCAGCATCCACACCACCGAAGCGGCGCAGACGGAAAGATATGTCACGACGAGGGTCATGGCGGCGGCTCCGTTCGCGGCGAGCTGGCTGCCGGCATTGAAACCGAACCAGCCCACCCACAGCATGCCCGCTCCGGTGATAGTCAGCGCCAGATTGTGCGGCATGAGCTGGGCGCTGGGGAATTCCTTGCGTGGTCCGACCATCACACAGGCCACGAGGGCGGCCACCCCGGCGGTGATGTGCACCACGATGCCGCCGGCGAGATCGATGACGCCCGTGAGGCCGAAGAAGGCACCGGCCTTGTGCCACACGCCGTAGCAGCAGGGCGCATAGACCACGAGGCTCCACACGACGCTGAACAGCAGGATTGCCTTGAACTTCATGCGCTCGGCAAACGCGCCGATGAACAGACCCGGCGTGATGAGGAAGAACATCATCTGGTAGGCGAAGTGCAGCAGCTCCGGAATCGTGGGGCAGTCACTGCGCACCGATTCGGGCGTGACGCCGTTGAGAAAGGCCTTGCCGAACCGGCCGATCACCGAACAGCCGTCGGAAAAGCACAGCGAGTAACCGCAGGCCAGCCACACCAGGCTCAGCACGGCGGTCAGGGCAAAGCATTGCATGAGGATGGAGAGGATGTTTTTAGCCCGCACGAGACCGGCGTAAAAGAGCGCGAGGCCGGGGATCATCATGAACAGCACCAGGGCGGTCGAAACCAGCAGCCAGGCCGTGTCCCC
>DAORHS010000783.1:0-2617 GCA_035438165.1 Prosthecobacter sp. | reverse complement strand
ATGAAGAGCGCGTCGATCTGCTGCACCAAGGCGAACACGCCGGTCACGACCAGCGGCATGACCCACCATGGATCTCCCGGGATCAAGGCGCTGCCTCCCTGCACCGCCGCGATGACCACCGCCGGAACCCAGCACAGAGCGATGCCCAAATAGGGAATGATGCCCGCCACGCAAAGCGCCAAGCCGATGAGCAGGCCAAAATCCAGCCCGACAATGACCAAACCGATGCCGGTGGCGATGCCATTGATGACACTGACGAAAAGCTGGCCGCGGAAGAAGGCCACGAGGTAGGTGTTGATCTCGTTCAGGCAGCTCACCACCTCGTCTTTGAAGACGGAAGCACGCAGCGGCAGGTAGTCCGACCACGATTGCTGGATCTTCGCGCTCTCGATCAGGAAGTAGTAGAGATAGAGCGGCACAATGATGAACGAGAGCATGAAGCCGAAGACGCCGAGGAATCCCCCCACGCTTGAACGGACGAAGGCCCACGCCATGCCTGGCAGCTTTGGCAGCGTCGTCTTCACCCAGTCGCCGCTCAAAAAGGCCTGCAAATCGAAATCGAAGTCGTCAGTGCCCGTCTTGGCATCGGCAGCGGGCGCCGCAGGCGTGGCGGCGGTTTCGGTAGCAGCAGCCTGTTCGGGAGCGCTGGTGGCCGCATGCGGCAGCAGCGTCCATCCGTAATCTTTTTCGACCTTGGCCGAGAAGTCGAGCACCGCCTGCCGCGCCTTCGTGTAGTAAACCGGCACACGTTCCGCGAGGTGCCGTGTTGGATCATCGAGCTTCACCACCATCCACCAGCCTAGGCCGCCGATCGCCAGGATGAAAACGGCAAACGTCATGAGCACGGAGCGCTGGCGGTTCAGGCCGCGCCGCTCCAGCCATTCCACACCGGGTTCCAGCAGGTAGGCCAGCACCCCGGCCACGGCGAAAGGCACCAGGATCGGCTGAAGAAAGGCGATCACCTGGGTCAGCAGATAGATCAAGCCGATCGCCAATGCTCCGATGGCGGTGATCGACAGGGCGGTCACAGCAGTCCACAGCGCGTTGCGCTGAAAGGCGGTGGGCAGATTTTTCATCGGGAGGGGAAAGCCGCGCATCGTAGCGGCTTGCGCCGGTTTGGGAACTCCAAAGATGCGGGCAAATTAGACTCACTCATCTCACCGCGTATGATTCACCATGCCACAGCCACCCCAGCCAAAGCCCGTCGATCCCGCCGAACTCCCGCAGCTCGCCCAGGCCACGATGAAAGCCGCCAAGTTCCCCATGCTCGCCACCGTGGACGGCGACCAGCCACGTGTGCGTCCTGTTTCTCCCGTGCGCACCGATGGATTCGTCGTCTATGTCGCCAATCTGCGCCGCTATGGCAAGACGCGTGAGTTGGAACTCAATCCCAAGGCCGAGCTCTGCTACACCGACGACGATCATCATCAGGTGCGCATCACCGCCTGTGCCGAGATCGTCACGGAGCGGACGCTGCTGGAAGAAATCTGGACCGCCAGCCCGCTGCTGCGCGCCTACCTCGGCAGCATCGACAATCCTGAACTGATCATCTACCGCTTTGTCCCCAGCCGGGTTCGTTACATGCGCGAATGGGCCTTGGAGTACTTTGAGGTGCCGCTGGTGTAAGCGGGGAGGTCAAGGATTCGTCAAAGGGTCAAGTAGTTGTCAAGGTGCCCAATCCACCTGCTTGGCTGCCTCGAATTCCACGCTTGCCATACCCCGCCGTGCTTCGTAAAAAGCGTGCCGCATGGCTGACGAATCTACTCCCGCCTCTCCTACGTCCGAAACTCCGCCGCCGCGCACCACGGGTGGAAACTGGCGGTGGGAACCACCGACGGCAGCAGAGCTTCAGGCCTTGATGCCGGGCTACACCATCGAAAAGCTCCTCGGACGTGGCGGCATGGGCGCGGTGTATCGCGGCGTGCAGACCAATCTCGACCGCCCAGTCGCCATCAAGATCCTGCCGCCCGGCGTGGAAAAGGAAGACCCCAGCTTCGCTGAGCGCTTCAAGAACGAAGCACGGCTGATGGCCAGGCTCTCCAATCCAGCGGTAGTCAGTGTACACGACTTTGGAACCAACCTCGGCGGCCAGTTGTACTTCGCCATGGAGTATGTGGATGGCAGCGATGTCTCGCAGATGATCCGCGCGCAGGGCAAACTGCCACCCGACCACGCGCTGGCCATCACCGCGCATGTGTGTGATGCGCTCAGCGCCGCGCACGAGCTGGGCATCGTCCACCGCGACATCAAACCGGCCAACGTGCTCATCAACAAGAAGGGCCAGGTCAAAGTAGCCGACTTCGGATTGGCGAAGATCGAGGAACCCGGCACGCATGGTCTCACGAAGACCGGTTACGCCATGGGCACGCCCGACTTCGTCGCGCCCGAGGTGCTCATGCTCGGCTCGCACATTGATGGTCGCGCCGATCTCTATGCCGTCGGCGTCATGCTGTATCAGATGCTCACCGGCGAGGTGCCGCGCGGCGCGTTCAAGCCCGCCACTGCCCGCCTGCCTGGTCTCGATCCGCGTTTTGATCCCATCATCCTCAAGGCCATGCAGAGCGACCGCGAGGAGCGCTATCAAAGCAGCGGCGCGATGCGTCACGACCTGGATGTG
>DAORHS010000782.1:0-2617 GCA_035438165.1 Prosthecobacter sp. | reverse complement strand
GCTGACCGCGAGCGGCAGTTGCTTCCGCGTACCCGAGGTGAATTTTTACCGCGCCATGCAGGATCGCAGCCCGCAGGGCGTCGCGGCGACGGTGGCGCTGACCTTCATGGGTGAGCGTGCCGACAAGTGGCCGAAAAAGAAGCTGGAAGCGATGGCGGGCTTCTTTGCGCAAGTGGCCTACAAAGCGACGGCGGAATGGAAGGAGGAGATCGTTTATTTCGACCCTACGGCAGACAAGGACGGCATCACCAAGCACGCCATTTTCCCGGATGGAACACCAGCAGGCATCAAAACGGGCCTGGACGATCCACGCGCATTTTTTTCTGAGTGGCTGCTGCAACCGACCAATCCTTGGTTCAGCCGGAGCATGGCGAACCGCATCTGGTCGTGGCTGATGGGGCGGGGCATCGTGCATGAGCCGGATGACTTCCGCGCGGACAACCCGCCGTCGAATCCCGCGCTGCTGGCCTTTTTGGAAAAGGAGTTCGCAGCCTCGAAGTGCGACATGCGGCATCTCTTCCGCGTCATTCTCAATTCGCAGACCTTCCAGCTTTCCTCGATTCCCGTTCAGGATACGCCAGAGGCGGCTGCGCAGTTTGCGCATTACCCCATGCGGCGGCTGGAGGCAGAGGTGCTCGTTGATGCGCTGAATCAGATCACCGCGACGAAGGAAACCTACAGCAGTCCGATCCCGGAGCCATTCACCTTCATTCCCGAGAACGTGCGCGGCATCGCTCTCGCGGACGGCAGCATCACGAGCACGTTTTTGGAGCTGTTTGGCCGCCCGCCGCGTGACACCGGCTTTGAGTCAGAGCGCAATCTGAGCACCAGCCCCGCGCAGCGTCTGCATCTGCTGAACTCCAGCCATGTGCTCGGCAAAATAAAGGCATGCCCGCTGGTGGCAGAGGCGGATGCCGGAGACCACGATCTAAACAAGCTGGCGGACAAAATTTATCTCACGCTGCTCTCACGCACGCCCACGGCGGATGAGATCACGGCGCTGAAGGCGCACATGACCTCCAGCTACTCCAGCGGGCGAGAGCTGGCCGCCGACATCGTGTGGGCGCTGATCAATCAGCCCGAATTCTATTTCAATCACTGAACCTCAACCCAACTCATCCCATGAACTCCTTCCTGCCCCCCAATGACATGGCACGCGATGTCGTGCGCCTCACCCAAAACATGGGCGGCATCCCCTTCTCACGCCGCGAGGCGCTGCGCCGCTGCGTCTATGGCTCCGCCGGTCTTTTGCTGATGGAGCCCTTTAGCATTAACGCAGCTCCGCGTGCCGCCGCCATCGCCAAGGAGGGCAAGGCGAAGTCGGTCATTCAAATCTGGCTGTGGGGCGGCCCCTGCCACATCGACACCTTTGATCCGAAGCCGGAGGCAGGACGCGAATACACCGGCGCGCTGGATCAAACGCTCGAAACAAACGTCAGCGGCATGCGTATCGGCCAGTTGCTGCCACAGCTCGCGAAGAACGCGGACAAGTACTCACTCATCCGCAGCATGACGCATGGAAACAACGGCCACGAAACTGCCGCCTACCTCGTGCAGACTGGCCGCTCGTCGGAGCGTGATGTGTTCCCCGGTCTCGGTGCGGTCGTGTCGTATTTCAAAGGCTACGACGCGGGTTACAAAGGCCTCATTCCGCCTTACGTCGTGCTCACAGAACCCCAGGGCCGCTTCTCCGAGGCTGGATTCCTTGGCCCACGCTACAAGCCCTTCGCCACAGGTGGCGATCCCGCGCGTCAACCCTTCGCCGTGGAAGGAATCGTCACGCCCGGCATCACGGAGGAGCATCAGAAAGAACGGCGCAAACTTCTCGGCAGCCTCAACACTCTCGGTGGCGTGCTGCCCGGCAATGCGACGCTGAAAACCGTCGTCGATTCCGAACAACAGGCCTATGAGCTCATTCTGGGCGACGCTGGCAAGCTCTTCGATCTGAGCCAGGAGAAGGACGAAATGCGCGAGCGCTATGGTCGCAATACGTTTGGCCAGTCCTGCCTCATGGCACGGCGTCTGGTCGAAAAGGGCGTGCCGTTTATCACCATCAACTACAAGGGCTGGGACACGCACAAGCAGCACTTCCAGATCATGAACCGCAAGCTGCCGGAGCTCGACCAAGGACTCGCCGCGCTGCTCACCGATCTCTATGACAAAGGACTGCTGGAGAGCACCATCGTCTTCTGTACCGGCGAGTTCGGCCGCACGCCGAAGGTGGCGAACGAATCGCCCTGGAACGGCGGCCGTCATCACTTCGGCGCGTGTTTCTCCAGCCTCCTCGCAGGCGGCGGATTTCGCGGGGGTCAGGTGCTCGGCAAATCCAACGCCACCGGCGAGGAAGTCGCCGAACGTCCCGTGTATCCCGCCGACCTCATCGGCAGCATCTACGGCCAGCTCGGCATCCCCGCTGATGCGCCGCTGCCACATCCGCAGGGCACGCCGACCTTTGTCGTGCCCGGCAAGGATGAGCAGGTGAAGATGGGCGGGCTGCTGAAGGAACTCGTGTGACGCGCCTGCGGCGAATGACGAAACCCGAATGAGGAATGACGAATGAAAACGACCCCCCCACTCTCCCGCCTCGTCGATGAAGCCGTCAGGCATTCGTGCTTCG
>DAORHS010000781.1:0-2626 GCA_035438165.1 Prosthecobacter sp. | reverse complement strand
GAACGGCTTGGTCGAAGGATCCGAATCCAGATGTGATTCTGACGGTGCTCATGATTTTGCGTTGGAAGGTTGATGGGGCTTGTCGGTGCGTGCTCTGACGCCTAACGTTGTTTAGCCACAATAAACTGTGGACGAATCAGATTCGCCCACAGTTTTCTGTGGAATAACCGGTTTGAGGTGGGGTAAAAGAGGGTCGTTCACGAAAAGAAAGGTTTTTATGAATGAGCCGATTGGAGCGAAAAAGGCACCGGAGGTCAAGCCTTGGGTGCGGCGTGTCGTCGAGGCAGCAGGAGTTTTTATGCCGACAAACGCGGATGGGGAGCGGCGGCTGGGCTGGTGGGGCGTGGAGATGGCGCGTTTTTTAAAATTCTGCAAAACCCTGCCTGCGGAGACGGCGCTGCGGCCTGCGATGGAAGGCTACGGGCGTTATTTGAAGTCCAGCGTGCCGCCGCCGCAAGACTGGCAGCTCGATCAGGCGCGGGAGGCGCTGCGCTGCTTCCAGAAGGGGACGGAGAACTGGCACATCGCCGCGCCGGATGCGGAGGGACGGGTGGAGGTGGGCTTCCGGGTGAAGACGCGAAGCGCGGCGGTTCAAGTTGCAGGTTCAAAGTTGCCTGTTTCAAATTCACCGGGGGCGGCCGGCGCAGTTGCGGAGGCTTGGTTGGAAAAGTCTTCCCAGACGATGAAGGTGCGACGCTTTGCGCTGCGGACGGTGGAGACGTACCTGGGCTGGCAACGGCGCTTCCTGAATTGGGCGGCGGAAAAATGTTCAAATCTTCCTCTTCCTACTCCTCCTCTTCCTCCCTCAAGGTACGAGGAGGAGTAAGAGGAGGAGTAGGATTCAAGCATGCGTCGATTAAAAATCAGCGTTTCCCCAGGCTGCTCCAGTCAAGCGGTGGTCAAGGCTGCACCGTCAAGGATTGTGCCCGCGAACGTTCGCGAACACGACTCTGGCCCGTTCCTTGACGCCTTGACCTCTTGACTCCTCTCCCCCTCTCTCACGAATAAGAACACTTTTTTCTTGTCGCATTGGAGCGCGGCACCTAAAACACGCACTTTCCCGACAACGACACCAACCAACACACACTCCACACTTCCCTCTATGAGCGAAAACAATCGAATGAGACTCCTCTGGGCCGGCTTCATGGCCATCCTCGCCGCCGGCGTCGGCTTCGCCGTCCGTGGCGGCATCTTTGACAACTGGGCGAAGGAGTTCGGCTTCACCGGCGCTCAGCTCGGTGCCATCGGCGGCATGGGCTTCAACGGCTTCTGCTTCGGCATCATCCTCGGCGGTGTGGTGGTGGACAAGATCGGCTACGGCAAGCTCGTCGTGCTGGCCTTCCTGCTGCATGTCGTGTCCGCGCTGGTGACCTTCACCGCCAGCGGTGGCAACGCCTTCATGGTGCTCTCGCTCGGCATGTTCATCTTCGCCTTCGCGAACGGCACCCTTGAGGCCGTGGCCAACCCGCTCGTCGCCACGCTGTTCCCGGAAAACCGCACGCATTACCTCAACATCCTGCACGCCTCCTGGCCTGCCGGCATGGTGATCGGTGTGATCATCGGCTGGTTCCTGGATGACAAGATGGAAATCAACTGGCGCATCCAGCTCGCGCTCTACCTCATCCCGACCGTGATCTACGGCCTCATGTTCATGGGCCAGAAGTTCCCAAAATCCGAAGCGGCTGCCAAAGGCGTCAGCTTTGGCAACATGCTCAAGGACGTGGGCATCCTCGGCGGTGCCGTGGCCTGCTTCCTCCTTTCCTTCTTCGCGGAAGGCTTCTTCAAGGACGTGCTCAGTGTTGAGCCTGCTCTGGCCAAGAACCTCGGCTATGGTGTCGGCGGCGTGTTGCTCATCGGCGTGGGTGTGATCACCAAGTTCTCCCTCGGTTCGATTGTGCTGTTCATTCTGTTCGTCGCCCACGCCCTCGTCGGCGCGGTCGAACTCGGCACGGACGGCTGGATTCAGAACATCACGGGCAACCTGTTCACCCCTGAGCAGGGCAAGGCGCTCTTCCTCTGGACCTCCGCCATCATGTTCGGCCTGCGCTTCTGCGCCCACTGGATCGAGAAGACCCTCAAGCTGTCCCCCGTGGGCCTGCTCTTCGTCTGCTCGGCTCTCGCCGCCGGTGGCCTGACGCTGGCCGCGACGATGAACTCCTTCACCACGGCGCTCATCGCCCTCGGCATCTATGCCTTCGGCAAGACCTTCTTCTGGCCCACGATGCTCGCGGTGGCCTCCGACCGCTTCCCGCGCACAGGTGCCGTCGCTATCTCCATCATGGGCGGCATCGGCATGCTCTCCGCCGGCATCATCGGCGGTCCTGGCCTGGGCTACATGAAGGACCGCTTTGCCGGAGAGGACCTCAAGTCCAAGAACCCTGCCCTGTTTGAAACCTATAAGGCAGCAACGCCGAGCAAGTTCCTCAATCTTGAAGCCACCGCCGCCCTCGGTCTCGATGGCAAGAAGCTTTCCGAGGCCAAGGAAGCCAAGGAGAAGACCCCGGACCAGCAGATCGTCGTCGCCGCCGACCAGCAGGGCGACCGCAAGACCCTGAAGTTCGACGCCTACATTCCCGGCACCATGGCCGCGATCTACCTGCTCCTGCTGCTCTATTTCAAAGGCATC
>DAORHS010000780.1:0-2626 GCA_035438165.1 Prosthecobacter sp. | reverse complement strand
CGTCGCGGCGCAGGCATTTCACTGGTTCAACACGCCGGAGACACGCGCCGAGTTTAGCCGCATTCTGAAGCCCGGCGGCCATGTCGTGCTCATCTGGAACGAGCGCAAACTCGATGCGACACCGTTTCTGCGCGCCTATGAACGACTGCTGCTCACCTTCGCGACCGATTACACGAAGGTTCGCCATGAGAACATCGACGCGGGTGAATTGAGCCGCTTCTTCATCGGCTCGTTTATCACCCACACCTTCGCGAATGAGCAACGCTTCGATTTCGAGAGCCTGAAAGGCCGCCTGCTGTCGAGCAGTTACGCTCCCGCCGAAGGCCAGCCGAAACACGACGACATGATCGCCGAACTGCGCCGCATTTTCGATGCTTGCAATGGCTCTGGCATCGTGTGCTTCGAGTATGACACACGCGTGCATCTGGGCCGATAACGCTTTCACAGGCTTGCGCTGCTTGTGCGGAGCATGTTAAGGTCAGGCCCATGGAACCCGCCACCTGGGCCGCGCTCGGCGATGATGAATTGCTTGAGAAGAAGATCTCCCAACTCGGGCTGAAGCTGGAGGCGACGGAACTTCAGCCGCTGATCCAGCAGCTTCACGATGAGCTTGCGGCGAGGGGGCTCGTCTTCATGCCGCCGTGTCATGTGGGCGACGAGTGGTTCGTGCCGGTGGGCATTCCGGCGATTTTCATTCCGTTTTTCCTCGTGAACGACCGCCTGCGCAGACTGGAGCGGAAGATGATTCTCGAAGTTGAAGGCGAAACGCCCGAGTGGTTCATGAAGCTGATGCGGCACGAGGCCGGGCACGCCTACTCCTACGCCTACCAGCTTTACAAGAAGAAGCGCTGGCAGCAGACCTTCGGCCTCGCCTCGACGGAGGAGACGGATTTTTATCGCCCGCGGCCTTACAGCCGGTCGTACGTCGTGCATCTCGACGACTGGTACGCGCAGAGCCATCCTGATGAGGATTTTGCCGAGACCTTCGCCGTATGGCTCACACCGGGGCTCGACTGGCGCGAACGCTACAAGGGCTGGGGTGCGCTGCAAAAGCTTGAGTATGTGGACGAGCTGATGCGCTCACTCGCAGGCAAACCTCCGGTGCATCAGCCGGAGTATCGCGTGAAGGACTACGACTTCCTCAACATCAAGCTCAAGACCTACTACGCGAAGAAACGCAAGCTCTACGAGGACTCCTATCCCGACTTCTATGACAACGACCTGCGCCAGCTTTTTGCCGCCGGACCGGAGGTGACGGGACGCGTGAAGGCCTCGGCCCACCTGCGGCACCGGCGGCGCGCCCTGATGGAGTCCGTGTGCCAGTGGACGAACGAGAACAAGTATCGCGTGAACAAGCTGCTCGCACGTTTGATCGAGCGCTGCAACCAGCTCGACCTCCACGTGAAGCCTGACGACCCGCATCTCGACCTGCACGTCTCCGCCTACATCACCACGCTGGTGATGAACCACCTGTTCACCGGAAAATTCAAACGCACCAAATAGACATGCCTGCGAAAAAGAAGCTCAAAGTCCTCGCGCTCTTCGACGCCATCGCACCGACGACGCTTGACCAGGATCTGAGCAGGGAGCTTCTCACCGAAGACTGGAAGACCGAAGCCAACGTACTCGAAGCCCTGCGCGAACTGGGCCACACCACAGAACATCTGGCGATCTTCGACGACCTCGACCTCCTGCGGCAGAAACTGCAGAGCTTCGGGCCGGACATCATTTTCAACCTGGCCGACCAGTTCAAAAACAACCGCTCCTTCGACCAGGCCATCGTCTCATTTCTGGAAATGGACGGCACGCCGTTCACCGGCTGCGGCTCGACCGGTCTCACGCTCTGCAAACACAAGGGCATCTCGAAGAAGATCCTCAGCTATCACCGCATCCACACACCCGCTTTTGTCATCATCGCCCGCGGCAAACGCATCGCACGCCCCGAGAAGCTGCGTTTTCCTATCCTGGTCAAGCCGCTCAAGGAGGAGGCCTCTCTCGGCATTTCACAGGCGTCGCTCGTGACGACTGACGAGCAGTTCAAGGAGCGCGTGCACTTCATCCACGACAAGTTTGCCAACGACGTGATTGCCGAGGAGTACATTCACGGACGCGAGCTGTACGTGAGCCTGCTCGGCAATCTGCGTCTGCAGGAGTTCCCCATCCGCGAACTCGTGTTTAAGGAGGTGCCGCCGGACGAACCGAAGATCGCCACCTTCAAAGCCAAGTGGGACGACGAATACCGCGCACGCTGGGGGCTCAAAAACCAGTTCGCCGAAGATCTCGACGCCGCCGTGGCGCGTGACATCCAGCAGACCTGCAAACGCATCTACCGCCTGCTCACGCTGGACGGCTACGCCCGCATGGACCTGCGCCTGACGGCGGACAACAAGGTGTACTTCATCGAGGCCAATCCGAATCCCATCCTCGCCGCCGACGAGGATTTCGCGTTGTCCGCGTTGAAGGCCGGGCTGTCCTACCCCCAGCTCATCGAGCGCATCCTGCGCCATGGACTGCGCGCCGAGCGCGGTTGATTCCCAAGTCACTTCAAACCGCGCACTTCAAAACCTTCCGCCTCCAGAGCGGCGCGCACCTTCGCCGCCTGATCGCCTTGAATCTCGATGCGCTT
>DAORHS010000779.1:0-2629 GCA_035438165.1 Prosthecobacter sp. | reverse complement strand
GCGCTTGCTCAGACCGCCAAGGAAGATCGGTGAAGCGCCCTGGCTGATCTTCGAAAGACGGTCCATCGGCACCACGGCGGACCGCTCAGCGGCACCGGGCGTGTCGAGATCACGCACGGTGAAGGTGACGCTGTGTCGGGCGCTGGAAACCTGTGCCACGAGGTGATAGCGGCGGCCCACCTCAATGTGGATGTCAGAAGCCACGACCTGATAGCCAATGTTCGCATTCTCGTCCTCGCCAACCAATTGCATGAGAATGTTGCGCGGCTTGTAGCGCGACTTTTGACCGGTGACATCAATGCTCCAGCCAAAGGATTCCAGGCTGGCCTTTCCGCCATCCCAATGCGAGACCAAGGTGCGCAGCTCGGCATTCACATCGACGCTGTTGAGCTTCACGATGGACTCGACCGTGAACTCGTCGCCCTCCCTCTCGTTGAAGCGCACGAGCAAACGTTCATGCGGGCTGTTGAACTTAAATCCCCTGCCAGAATCGCCACCTTCAGCGACTTCGGCACCAGGGGCGGTCGACTTGGCCCTGCTCATTTGCGTCTGGAGGAAAGCATTTGCCGTGGCCCGCTCTTGGTCCGTGGGGAGTCGTCCCAGCACTGCCAGCCAGACGTCATCGATGCCCTTCACCTGGGAGGCAAGTTTGCGGGCGCGGGCGCGCACCCAGTCGCCATTGAGCAGTTGCAGCGCCTGTGTCGGCGTCGTCGTGCTCTGCCGCTCGGCGGTGCTCGCAAAACCGGCCGGCATGTCGAGAGCGAGCAGTAGATCGTTCGGGCTGTTGCGCTTCTTCCGCGTGTAAACCGAGCGGCGTGTGCCATTGCCATCGCTAGCCAGGCCTCCAGCGGTGAGATCGAGTTCGCCGCTGACCGCCAGCATGGCGTCGCGAACCTGCTCCGCATCCAGCCGACGCGGATGGAAGCGCCACAGATAGCGGTTTGCCGGATCAATCTTCGCCACCGCCTCATCAGGCTCGCGGCGAGCTGTCTGACGATAGGTCGCGGAGAGCATGATCTCGCGATGCAGCGCTTTGAAATGCCAGCCTCCCTCCACAAACTTCGCCGTGAGATAGTCGAGCAGCGAGGGATGCGTCGGCAGCTCGCCCAGCGTGCCAAATTCACTCGCGGAGCCGACGATGCCGCGACCGAAATGATACTGCCATACACGATTCACGATGACGCGAGTGGAGAGCGGATTGTCCGCCCGCGTGATCCATTCAGCGAGCGCCGTGCGGCGTCCGGTGGAGGTTTGCGTCGGCGTGATCTTTGGCGGATTCGGGTCCACGATGGCAAGGAAGCCGGGCTCGATCACCAGATCACCCTTGCGTGTCTTCAGCATGTTGGCAGGCGCTTCCGATCCCGCATCCGTGACCACGAAGGCCTCTGGCAGTGGCTTCGGCTTGAGGTGATCGAACTTGTTCAGCTCCTCGCGAAGCGCTTTGTATTCCGCTTTGGCTTTTTCATCCTTGATGTCCTTCATCGGATCAAACGACCCGCGTGCGAAGTCCAACTGACGCTCACAAAGCCCGGCGAGTTGCTTCTCCAGTGAGTCGCGCTGGTTAGCGGGCTTCAGCGTCATCGCCTGCAAGTCCTCGGGGAAACTCACAAGCCAGGTCTTCACCCGTTTATCAATTTCCGGCTTGGTGAGCGCGTCCATTTTGGCGCGGACTTCAGCCGTGGCGGCTAGCCACTTGGCTTCTTGCTCATCAAATGCCTTCTTCTCCGCCGGAGTTACCAGCTTCAAATCATCGCGCCAATGCACCGGCGTGAAAAAGGCGCGCAGGCGGTAGTAGTCCTTTTGGAGAATGGGATCGAACTTGTGATTGTGGCAGCGCGCGCAGCCCATGCTCAGGCCGAGGAAAAGCTCGCCCGTCGTGTCCGTCATGTCGGTGACAATCAGGTCCCACTGGCCACGAATATCACGCAGATTGTATTCATACACTGGATGACGCATGAAGGCGGTGGCGATGAGCACATTGGGATCATCCGGAGCGATTTCGTCGCCCGCGAGCTGCTCGCGCACGAACTGATCATAGGGCTTGTCGTCGTTGAACGACTTGATGACGTAGTCGCGATACGGCCAGGCATGGGGGCGATAGGCGTCCTGGTTGTAGCCATCACTCTCCGCGTAGCGCACGAGGTCCAGCCAATGCTGCGCCCAGCGTTCACCATAGCGCGGGCTCGCCAGCAGCGCATCGACCAGCTTTTCATAGGCACGCGGATCTTGGTCGTTCGCAAAGGCATCCACTTGAGCCTTCGTCGGTGGCAGGCCATGCAGGTCAAAATACACCCTGCGCACCAGCTCATGCCGATCCGCCTCCGACGCAGGCTTCAGCTTCATCTCCGCCTGCTTCTCCGCGATGAAACGATCCACGTCATTGCGCACCCATGAGCCTCCTGCATCCGGCGGCGACACCTTCTTCACCGGCTGGAAGGCCCAAAACTTCCGCTGTTGCTCCGTGAAGCCGCCCTCCGTCATCACGAGCTTCTTTGCGGCATCCTCCGGCCACGGAGCACCCATCTTGATCCACTTCTCCAGAATCGCAATCTCTGCCGTCGGCAGCTTCTCCTTCGGCGGCATCTGGAAGTCATCATTCACATACCGCACCGCCTCGATCAGCGCCGAC
>DAORHS010000778.1:0-2636 GCA_035438165.1 Prosthecobacter sp. | reverse complement strand
CAAAGAGGACTTGGCGCAATTGAAGGTCGTGATCACCTCCCGCAGCCTGCCCCAGATGTGGGACGAGTTCTCCAAATTCCTCACCAGCGTTCGCAGCATCAGCATGGACACGGGGCAGTCCATCCTGGCCATGAACACAGTCCTGCGCCTGCCAGCGAGCAAGCCGGAGGACAAACCCGCCCGAATTGAAGGGCTGAATGCCCTGTCCTCGGACTTCTCTAGCCGACTCGAAGGCTATCAGAAGGAACTCGGCTCCAACGCCTACGCCGTCTTCAACACCCTCACAGACATCGCCGCCAGACCACCCGAAAATGCTTGTTTTCAAACTGGACGAGACACGCTTGAGAAGCGTTCCGGCCGCTGGCTGAAGGAGCTGGCTCGTCAGAGCCAAACAACCGGGTTTGATCTGAGCCGTTGGATTCCGGCATGGGAAGCGGGTGATGGTCGCCAGATTCCGGGGAGGAATTGAGTCTGCTACAACTCTATGAGGCGAGACTTTTTTCACCCACTCAGTTCACGCCTTGCTTGCCATACCGAATCGCAACCGCTCTTGTGGTGGGGTGCCCGCAGGATACTCCTGTTACTGCCTGATCTCCCATGCCTCTGACCGATTACCACGCCAAGTTTTACGCCCATGAACTGAGCCGCATTGGCGGCATGGGTGTGGATCGTCTTGGGCGAGCGCTTTTCGATGCCTGTGTGGAACTCAATCCGCACCAAATCGAAGCCGCCCTCTTTGCTCTTCGATCACCTCTGGCAAAGGGCGTGCTGCTTGCCGACGAGGTGGGGCTTGGGAAGACGGTCGAGGCGGGGCTTGTTCTCTGTCAGTATTGGGCGGAGAAGCGCCGGAAGCTGTTGGTCATCTGTCCTGCCTCACTGCGTAAACAATGGGGTTTGGAACTCTCCGAAAAATTTAATCTCCCCTCGGTCATCCTGGACGCCAAGACCTTCAGGGAGATGCAGAAGGCGGACATCCCCAATCCATTTCGGCAGGAGGCCATCATCATCACCTCCCTGCATTATGCGGCAGCCTGTGCTGACATGATTCATGCCATCGAATGGGACACCATCGTCATTGATGAAGCGCACAAGCTGAGAAATGCCTACCGCGAGAGCAGCCGGATCGGGCAGGCCATTCGTCATGCCACTGCCGAGCGGCGGAAAATTCTGCTCACGGCCACTCCTCTCCAAAACTCCCTCGTGGAGCTTTACGGACTGTCCACGCTGATTGACGAAAACCTCTTCGGTGATCTGCCATCCTTCCGCACGCAATACATGAACGCCGGCGGAGATCTTGTCGGGCTTCGGGAGAGGTTGCGTTCCTTCTGCTGGCGAACGTTGCGCAGGGATGTGCTGGAGTATGTCAAATACACCCAGCGCAAGCTCATCACCCGCCCCTTCCGGCCCACCGATGAGGAGCACAAATTGTATGAAGCGGTTTCAGCCTTCCTTCAGCGTGATCAAAACTACGCCCTCCCCACCGGCCAACGACATCTTCTGATTCTCCTCGTGCGCAAGGTCCTTGCGTCTTCACCGCAGGCCGTGGCTGGAACGTTGGAAATCATGCGTGACCGCTTGTTGCGTGTGCGCGAGGAGGCAAAGAAAAACGCCAGTGCAGTTGAGCAGCTCATTGCGGGCGACGAGATCGACCCCGACCTGCTCGACGAGCTTCTCGAAGATCAGGACGATCTCATTGATGAAATCGAAGGCCCTGCTCCAAACGCGCCGAGTGGTCCTGTCCCCATCGACTTTGCACGTCTCGACCGAGAAATTCAGGAGCTGGAGGACTACATCCGCTGGGCCAGAAGCATGGGAGTGGACACGAAGACCCGCGCCTTGCTCAAGGCATTGGAAATCGGCTTCACCCAGATGGAGGGAATGAATCCTCCGGGTCCCAGGAAAGTGGTCGTATTTACCGAGTCACGCCGCACCCAGGCATACCTGCGTCAATTCCTGGAGGCCAATGGCTACGCAGGCAAGGTGCTGACCTTCAATGGCACCAACACGGACCCGGATTCAGTCTCTCTTTATCAGAGCTGGCTTGCAGAGAATCAAGACTCAGGCCGCGCAACAGGTTCACGTTCGGTCGACCTGCGCACCGCCATCATTGACCGGTTCCGCGATTCTGCCGAGATCCTCATTGCCACGGAGGCTGCGGCGGAGGGCATCAATCTCCAGTTCTGTGCCATGATCGTGAACCACGATCTGCCGTGGAACCCCCAGCGCATCGAGCAGCGCATTGGCCGTTGTCACCGGTACGGACAAAAACACGACGTGGTGGTGATCAACTTCCTCAACGAGCGCAACGAGGCCGACCAAAGGGTGCATCAGCTTTTGGACAGCAAGTTCAATCTCTTCTCAGGTGTCTTTGGAGCTTCTGATGAAGTTCTCGGCACCATCGAGTCAGGCGTCGATTTCGAGCGCCGTGTGCTGGAGATTTATCAGCAGTGCCGCAGCCAGGAGGAAATCGCCGCCGCATTCAAGAAACTGCAGGACGAACTCGACGAACAGATCAAGGCACGCCTCAGCGAGACACGGAAACAACTCCTGGAGCATTTCGACGAAGATGTTCATGAGCGGTTGAAGATGAATCTCTCCGGTGCCCGTGATCAGCTCGACCGCATCGGTCGCATGTT
>DAORHS010000777.1:0-2644 GCA_035438165.1 Prosthecobacter sp. | reverse complement strand
CTGAAGAAGCTGTCGCCGAGCTGGCTGAGCACGCGGCCCATTTGCTTGCTGGAGGCGCTGGCGACCATCTTGGCCATCCATGGATCATCCGCGTGTTTCGTGAGGATGGCGGCGAGTTCACCAGCATCAGTGATGGCGGGCACTTTGAGGAAGAGGGCGCGGTCGGCGTGTTCGGCAGGGACATCGCCCCAACCCACTTCAGGAATGGCGTGGTATTGGCCCGGTGTCTTGGCGACCAGCTTCTGGGTTCCCTTCGGCACCACACGCCAGATGCGGCCATGGTTTTCGCCTTGGCGCATGTCGTGGGTTTTGACGAACTCCTCGGGGAAGAAGCGGGCGTGGTCGATCCAGCGGCGGTAGATGTCGCAGATGTAGATCGCGCCGTCGGGGCCGGTGGTGAAGTTCACGGGGCGGCTCCATTCGTCGCTGCTGCGGAAGAACTCGGTGCGGTCGCCGACGCGTGTGGCTTTCAAGGAAGCGCCGTTCGGCTCGATCTTGTAACGCGTGACGAGCTGGCCGGTGGGATCGGGCACGAAGACGTTGTTTTTGAGTTCGGGCATCAAGTGACCGCGATAGACGCCCAGGCCGGAACAAGCGGTGTTTGTGCCGGCGTGGGCGTCTGCCGTGGTGTGCGTGATTTGCAGCGGATAAACGCGGGTCTCCGCGCCGGGCGTGGCGATGTCCTCATGCACCTGCGTGATGCCGGCGTGCGGATTCCGCAGCATTGCCTCGTAAGGCATGACGGTGAACATGAGCGGGTTGCGGTTCGAACAGTAGAAGTGGTGGCCATAGTCGTCAAAAGCACCGCCGTATTGGCCTTTGCCGCCGGTGGGCGTGATCTTGTTCGTGCGCGGGTCCCATTTGAAATTGGAGCCGGGGACGTTCACCACATCGGTGGGGGCATCGGCGGGATAGATTTCCTTCGCATCGAGGCCGTTGTTAAAGTGAACGCAGCCATCAAGGCCCCAACGCGGCGCGCTCACCTGGAGCTGGCTGTGCTTGGGATTGAAGCCACGGATGAGCGGCTTGATCTCGTCGGCCACGTTGTCGCCGTTAGTGTCTTTGAGGAAGAGGATCTGGCTGCGCGTGGTGGCGATGAGGCCGCCGTTGTAGGGAAGGAGGCCCTGCACGTTGTCCATGTGGTCGGCAAAGGTCACGGCCTTGTCCATGCGGCCGTCGCCATTCTCGTCGGTGAGGAGTTGGATGCGCGAAAGCCACGGGTCGCCGGGATTCGGCGGGCCGAGCGGGTAGTCGCGCATGTCGGCGACGAACATGCGGCCTTTTTCATCCCACGTGGCCTCCACGGGATCGAGCACGAGCGGTTCTGCGGCGACGAGCTGCACTTCGTAATCGCCGTCGAGCTGGATGCGCTTCATGGACTCCTCAGGCGAGAGTGGTTTGTCCTGTCCATCGCGCACCGCGCCGATGTCGCTGCCGCCGCTGGCCTGGATGGCGGACCATTTCTCTTTGAATTCACCGAGCGGATACAATTCATAGCGCCGCACGATCATTTCCGCGCCTTCGGTCTGGAGGAGGATTTTCCCCTCGGCGGGTTTGCAGTCGAAGGCTTCATTGATGAGCGCTCCATTCACGAAGTATTGCAGCGTGTCGCCTTTGGCGATGACTTCGAGGCGGTTCCACTCGCCCGAAGGCGATTCGACATCGTTTTTGCCACGGAAGCCGACTTTGTCCGCCCAATCTTCATCGCGACCCTTCCAGTTGATGCGGCCTTTCGTCACGGTCTGCCGTGGCTCGCCCTTCTTCCAAATCTTCTCCTTGTCGCGATCCAGCGTGAACTCGGCGGAGAGGCTCGTGGTGAGTTCCGTGCCATCGGCGAGTTTCGGGCTGAGCACCAAAATGTCGCCCACACCGCCTTCGATGATCTGCGCCTCGATACTGGCCATCCAGGTGTCACTGTAGGCACCGTGCGGACCGTAGGCGTGAAGAAGGATGCCGTTGTCCTTCGCGGCCTTCTCACGCTTGCCCCAAGTCTTCGTGCCCCATTTGAATTCGATGACGAGGTGGTAATCACGGTAGTTTTCCTTCGTGGCGACGTAGCCGTAGCCGCGACCGCTGATGTTGAAGGTGCCGTCCTTGGCAAAGGTCCAGATGTCCTTCGGAGCATCGTGGAAGTCGGCCTTCGGATTGACGTGGTATTCGACCGCGCCGGACTTGATGACGTCGAGAAGGTCGATCTTCTTTGTGACCGGCTGGGCGGCGGCGATGAATGGGAACAATAGGACTGGGAGGAACGTGCGCATGATGAGCATACGGAGAGTACGTCCGACGATTTACCGAGCCAGACACGAATGAAGCCAAACTTGGTGCTTTTGTGACGGAACCACGGCGCAAGCGCCGATCACTTCACGAGAGCTTGTTCCGAAAATCCGCGTAACCGAACCGCCGCACCACGCGGTATTCCTTGGTCGTTGGATCGTAGATCGCGATGTCAGGATGCGGCACGCCATTGAAGGTGGTCGTTTTGACCATCGTGTAGTGTGCCATGTCGGCGAACACGAGCCGCTGTCCCACTTTGAGCGGCTCAGGAAACGAAAAGCCCGTCAGCACATCCCCCGCGAGGCAGCTCATGCCGCCCATCTTGTATTCGTGTGGAAACTCACCCGGCAAACCCGCGCCGAAAATG
>DAORHS010000776.1:0-2644 GCA_035438165.1 Prosthecobacter sp. | reverse complement strand
AGCGCTGCACAGGAGGTTACCACTCCCGACGGACGTGCCCTGTTTGCCTTCAAATTGCACCAGTTCATCAGCGGCCCTGGCAAGGTGCTCAGCACGCTGGAGCCCGACGGCGAAAGGCAGATCACCCTCGATGCCCAGCGTTTCGCTCCCGGTCGCCAGAAGGAGGGCGTCTTGCTTTTCACCACGCACTTCTGCCGTGAATGTGGTCAGGAGTATCATCCCGTTTGGGAGTCGTCCGAAAACGCACCGCAATTCACGCCACGCCAAATCGACGATGTCGGCAGCGATGAGAAACAGCGACGGTTCGGATTTCTCTGCCCCATTCGACCCGAGCAAAGCTACCAAGGCAACATCGAAGACCTCCCAGACTCTTGGACAGAGCAGCCCAAAACCGAGACCAAGATAAAGCAGAGTTACAAGGACGCTCGTCCACTGCCCGTATCAGTGGATGAGCGTGGTCACCGTGGCGGAGGCAGAAGCTTCTGGTTCATTCCAGGAAAATTCCGCTTCTGCCTGAAGTGCGAGTACGAGCACCAAGCCCATGGACGTGACATCAATCGTCTCTCCAGTCTCTCAGGCGAAGGCCGATCCTCGGCCACTACGGTTCTGACGTTGGCCTTGCTACGTCAGCACTTCGATACCCCGCTCCCCACGAATGCCAGCTTCGATCCACGCAAGCTGCTTGGCTTCACCGACAACCGCCAGGATGCCGCTCTGCAAGCGGGTCATTTCAATGACTTCCTGTATCTCCTGCTAATTCGCGCCGGCTTGCTCACGGCACTGAAGCAGCAGGGCGGCAGTCTCCTCGCTGGTGATTTGGGCGTGCAGGTCTTCCGTGCGCTTGGATTTGAGACGAACGACGAGAGCATCTTGTCGGAATACTTGTTAGAACCTGAGCTTTACGGGCCACCCAAATTGGAAGCTTCGCGTGCTGCCCGCTTCGTGCTCGGCTACCGCTTGCTGCGGGATCTGCGCAAAGGCTGGCGCTTCAACAACCCGAACCTGCGCCAACTCGATCTCCTGCACATCGACTATCCAGGTTTGGCAGAATTTGCCGCACACGAGAATGCCTTCGCTGCCGACAGGCAGCCAGACAATCTCACCGACCCGGCAGGTGCTGCTTGGAAACTTTTACGCGATCTTCCACCGCCAGCCCGCGCCACCCTTGGCCGCCTCATCTTCGAAGCCATGCTTCGTGATTTGTGCGTGGAGTCTGAATATCTCGACGCTGCCAAGCAGGACAGCATGAAGCCCACCATCGCCAGTCACCTCACGGAGCGCTGGTCCTTCGGCTTCGATGAAAAAATGGTGACTTCGAGATACCTCATCCTCGACAAGCGACCGGACAACAAAGGACGCAAACGCGATGACCTCGTAGGCGGCGGCCCCCGATCCAGGCTCGTGCGTGAGATCCGTTATGCAAAAGCATGGGACAACTATCCCGAAGCCGAAAATCTGCGGAAAACGCACGGTGAGATCATTGTCGAATTGGTCCGCGCCTTCCTTCTAGCTGCCTCAAAAAGCGGTTTTGTGACCCGATGCAATGTGGATAAAGCCCTCTCAGGCTGGGCGCTCAAAGACACCGCTCTTTGCTGGAAACTGAATGACACACCAGGGGCAGATGGCGGCAAAGCCAATGTTTTTTTCCGTGACCTCTATGAGTCCGTCTCGGATCTGATTAGCAAGCCAGGCCACTACTTCTTCGACTTCGAGGCGCATGAGCACACCGCGCAAGTGGATGCCGACAAACGCAAGGTTCTGGAAGCACGATTCCGCATGTCGGATATGGATCAGAAGTGGTGGAAAAATGAATCGGGACAACGCGGCCCGCTGATTCGCCTGCCGGTTCTCTACTGCTCACCGACCATGGAACTCGGTGTGGACATTTCGGCGCTGAACACGGTTTATCTTCGCAATGTCCCGCCCACGCCGGCGAACTACGCTCAGCGCAGCGGACGCTCCGGGCGCAGTGGGCAAGCTGCTCTCGTCGTCACCTACGCGGCCTCGATGAGCCCGCACGACCAGTGGTTCTTCCATCACTCCGACGAGATGGTTCACGGTGTCGTCAAAGCTCCGACTCTGGATCTCTGCAACCGCGACCTCATCGAAAGCCACCTGCACGCCGTCTGGCTCGCGGCGGTGTATCGGCAGATCGACACCAGCATCTCGCCCCTCCTCGATTTGAACCAACGTGAGAAGCCGATAGAGCCCAGCTTGTGGTCCGCCATCACCGATCCTGCCGTCGGCCAACGTGCTTTGACGGCAGCGGGAGAAGTCATTGCTCAGGTCGAGAATGAACTGCGAAACGTTTCATGGTTCTCGCCAGAGTATGTCGAGAATGTCATTCGCAGCAGTGCCGATACTTTCACCAAAGCCTTCAATCGCTGGCGTGATCTTTACGACGCGACGCACCAGCAGATGGCTTCGGCGGATGCCATCAACAAGAGTCCTGCCACGTTGCCCGCTGACCGCGATAACGCCAAGCGGCGCTACCTCGACGCCGTCAATCAGCTCAAGCACCTGCTCAAAACCAGCGGTGGTCAGAACAACGACTTCTACACCTTCCGCTACCTCGCCAGCCAAGGTTTCCTGCCCGGCTACAATTTTCCACGTCTTCCTCTGATGGCCTGGATACCCGCACAGG
>DAORHS010000775.1:0-2654 GCA_035438165.1 Prosthecobacter sp. | reverse complement strand
AGTCCGTCGAGCTTCGGCAGCATCAAATCGAGCACGATGCAGTCGTAGGTCACTGTGCAGGCCAGATCGAGCCCCTGCTCGCCGTCGGAAGCTGCATCCACGCCGAAACCATTCTGCTTCAGCCCGTTCACGATGAACGAGGCGATCTTGCTGTCATCTTCGATCACTAAAATGCGCATGGCTGGCTAAGGAGTCCGCGAGTCCTCTCGCGGTCGGTGGCGTGGATGGCACCCAGTCCTCATATTCCTCCTGCACGGTGAGGGCAAGCTCAAGGTGGCAACGCAAAGGCCCGCCCTGCCGTTTGGGCAACGACAGGGCGGGCGTGGAAACGAGAACTGGATCAGCCCGCCTTGCTTTCATCCACCACGACATAGCGGCTTCCGCCGCGGCTCCAGACTTTCACCAGCGAAACCTTGTTCGTGGGCTTTTCACACACCGCCGTGGCTTGTTCGGCATCCTTGATCGGCTGATGGTTGATCTCGGTGATCACATCGCCTTGGCGAAGACCTGACTCATAGGCGGCGGAGTCTTCCTCCACCTGGGTCACCACTGCGCCCTTGATGTTGGAGGGCACCTTGAGCTGTTCGCGCATCTCACGGTTCAGGTCCGCCACACCGACGCCATGCAAGGCGTCGTCTGCTTTGTCCGCCGCAGGGGTTGCGTCGGCCACTTTTTCGCCGGGCAGTTCTTTGACGGTGACGTTGAGGCTCAGGCTCTTGCCATCCCGCAGCACGGTCATCGGCACGGCAGCGCCGGGCACGGTGATGCCGACCTGCAGCTTCAGGTGACGGCTGTCGGTGACGGGCTTGCCATTGAAGTCGGTGATCACATCACCGCTCTTCACACCGGCCTTTTCAGCCGGGCTGTCAGGCGTCACACCGGCCACCAGGGCGCCACGGGCATCGCTCGCCTTGAACTGTTTCGCCAGTTGCGGCGTGAGGTCCTGGATGTTGACTCCCAGGAAGCCACGCTCCACGCGGCCGTTGTTCACCAGGCTTTCCATCACCCAGCTGGCGAGATTCGTTGGCACTGCGAAGCCGATGCCCTGATTACCGCCGCTGTGGCTCAGGATGGCCGTGTTCATGCCGATCAATCGGCCTTGGACGTCCACCAATGCGCCGCCCGAGTTGCCCGGATTGATCGCAGCGTCGGTCTGAATGAAGTCCTCGTAATCGAGGCCCAGCGTGGCGCGTCCTTTCGCGCTGACGATGCCGGTGGTCACGGTCTGGCCGATGCCAAACGGATGTCCCACAGCGAGCACCATGTCGCCGACTTCGATCTTGTCGCTGTCGGCAAAGGTGATGGTAGGCAGGTCCTTCGCGTCGATTTTGATCACCGCCACGTCCGTCTTCGGATCATGACCGATGACCTTGCCGTCGAACTCACGTCCGTCGGTCAGGCTGACCTTGATCTCACTGGCGTCGTCCACGACGTGGTTGTTGGTCAGGATGTAACCGTCCTTCGTCACGATGACGCCGGAGCCCACGCCTTCCTGCTTGGGCATGCGGCGCTGCTGCAACTCATTGGGCATCTGGAAGCCAGGGCCAAAAAACCGCCGCAGATCCATCCCACCGGGCATTTCCATGCGGCTGGCCTTCGGCTGGCTTGAGACGGCGACTTTCACAACGCTTGGGGAAACAGATTTGATGATGGGAGAGAAGCTGGGGAAGCCAGTGACCGTCGCGGAGACCGGTGTGTCGCTGACCTGAATGTGCAGCGGGTCCGCCTTGGGGTCCTTGGCGGACGTGTAGGCCACCAGTGAGACGGTCATGAGGCAGACGCCACCGAAGATGGCCGCACGCCGCCAGAAGGGTTGGTTGGATGAGGATGTTTTCATGGACTTGTTGGTTGGGTTTCGGATGAAGTTTGAGTGGAATGATTTCCACCAAACCAAGACCACCCGAGCATGGCCGCAGTCTTGCCGGGACATTACAAGCCTGTAAGGTTCAGCCGCCACACGCGGATCGCGTCACAAAAGTAGCCGAGTTGCGCCGCAACTCGTTCTGGAACTCCCGTTGCGGCGCAACGGGGCTACTTTTCCGCCTTCGCGGCCTTCTCCCTCTTCAGCTTCTCAATCGCCGCGCGCACGTCGGCTTCCCAGGGGAAGGGCTCGTCCTTCGCCGGATCATACGGCGGCAGCACGGGCACGGGAACCTTCATCTCCTGGAGCAGTTCGGTGGTCTTCGTGAGGTCGTAGCGGTGGACATACGGCTCGCCATCGGCCCAGGCCCAGCGGTAGGCCTCCAGGGCGTGGTCCTTCGCCTGCTCGTGATCGCCGATGGCAAGCCAGAGCATAGCGAGATAGCGAAGCGCGGGCTGGCGCAGTTGCGCGAGGCGCTCGGCTTCGCTGCGGGCGTCTTCTTCGCTGAGCTGTCCGAGGTGGAACTTGGCCAAGGCGAGTCCGACCTCGGACTCCGCATCCACGAAACTTCGCTCGCGAGCCATTTGGACCGCGTTGGCAAAGTGTGGTGTGGCCAGCCCCCATTCGGCTCGCTCCAGCCGCCAAGCGCCTCGCATCCTGCGGAGAGATCTCAGAACTGGGCGATTTCTAGCGTCCTCTGCTTCCCGCTCAGCCTTAGCTAATCTGTCATCTGATTGGCTTAGAGCCTGTTATTAACTTTAAAAAGAGCTGTACCCCGGGGAGGATCCAAGCA
>DAORHS010000774.1:0-2656 GCA_035438165.1 Prosthecobacter sp. | reverse complement strand
CCGTCGATGTCGCGCATGTAGCTGCTCATTTCGGCGACATAGAGCCGGCCATTGCCGTCGAAAGCGATGCACACAGGCTCCGTGATGTCCGGTTCACTCAAAACAAGCTCCATGCGATAGCCCGGTGGCAGTTGGAAGGTCTTCGCCTCCTCCGCGGCCGTGAGCGGCTTCACCGGCGGCTTGGGCGGGAAGTCGGTGGCGTCATCGGCCAACAGACGGCCAAATGTGAATGCGGTGATGAGAACGAGGGAAAGGACTTTCATGACGGTCAGAAGCAAGTGTGACGATCTATACTGAGGCAGCCGTCCGCTCCTTTGGTGACAGGCTGCCATTCTTTGTTAAAATCCGGCCATGCCGCTGCCGCGCCTCCAAGCCGACTTTTTTGCCCGGATCGCCGACCCGCAGGGTGTGCGGGCTATCTTTGAGCACATGCCGGGTGTGTTCTTTTTCATGAAGGACGACCAGGGACGGCACATCGCGGCGAACAGCGCCACGTTTGAGCGATTCGGCATCAAGAACGAGCGGGAACTGGTCGGCGCGATGGATGAGAAATTCTTCCCGCCCGATGTGGCGAAGGCGTATCGCGACGACGACCAGAAAGTCATCCGCAGCGGCAAGCCGCTGATCAACCGGCTCGAAGTCTGGTATGACGAGCAGCGGAACCTGAACTGGTTCCTCTGCACGAAGCTTCCCGTGCGTGACAAACGCGGCAAGGTCATCGGCGTGATGGGCATCACGCGGCGCGATGAGGACCGCAAGCGCCAGCACGACGTGCGCGAGGTCTCCGCCGCCTTGCAATATGCCCGCGAGCATTGCCACGAAGTCATCACCACCGCCGAGCTCGCCCGCGCCGCTGGCGTGTCCGAGCGCCACCTGCACCGCAAGCTCCGCACCGCCCTCGGCCTCAGCCCCTACGAGCTGCTGCTGCACATCCGAATTCAGTTTGCGGCCGAGGCTTTGGCTAAAACGTCCACGCCGATTATCCAGGTCGCGCTCGATCATGGCTTCTGCGACCAAAGCGCCTTCACCCAGCAGTTCCGCAAGCGAACCGGCATGACTCCGAGGGAGTTTCGCAAGCGGCATCAAGGTTGAGGCGGATCGCTTTAATCCGAGTGGGCATCCAGACGTGAGGCGCGGAGAAAGGCGAGCCAGTGCCGCAGGCTGTTGGCCGCCGACGTGTCAGGCAGCGCCGCTTCATCGAGCGTGAGCGTCATTTCCCAGCCATGCGGATGCTGGACGGCTGCCGCGCCCAGGCTGGTCCACCAGGTGAGCATGACCTCGTTGGACTCCAAAACATGTGCCACGAATCGCCGGATGCCGGCGGCAAACGCATGCTCCCACAAGGCGGCCAGCAGAATCGTGCCAGCTCCCTGGCCCTGAAACTCATCCGCCACCGTGAAGGACACCTCCGCCATGCTCTCATCGTCGCGGGACCGCCAAAAAGAGCCGCCACCCACGCCGGGAACATCGTCGTTGTCTTTGATGACGATGATCCAGCTCGCATGCTGGCCCTGATCTTCCGCGCAGAGCCGGTCGATGAAGGTCGGATTGACCCCACGAAAGCGCGTCCAGAACCTGAAGTAAGTGGATTCAGGCGAGAGCCGCTTGAAGGCATCAATGATCCGCTCCCGGTCATCCGGAAGCAGCGGACGCAGGATCACCGGAAGCCCATCGCGAAGATGCAGTTGAAAATGGGACAACGAAGAGGGCATGAGCTGGTTTGAACCGAAGAAGGAACCCAATGGGCGGCGGATCAAGCGAGGCAAAGCAAACGTACGGCAATCGGATTTGTGAGGAGGCGCATCCTTGTTTAGCCTTCGCACATGCCGCCTCCGCGAAAAGCCACCCAACCCGAAGTCCTGCGCGGGCTCGTGGACCGCGTGGTGTTTCACAATGAGGACAACGGCTACTGCATCCTCAAGATCGTGCCGGAGGGCAGACAAGAGGTCGTGAGCCTGATCGGGAAGGCGCCGCGGGTCGTGGCGGGGGAGGAATTTGAGGCGCGTGGCGTGTGGGAGCCGAACCGGGACTTCGGGCCGCAGTTCAAGGCGGATGAGTTGAAGCTGCGGCGGCCGGACTCGCTCGGCGGCATCGAACGCTATCTCGGCAGCGGCTTGATCGAGGGCATCGGGCCGAAGTATGCGAAGCGCATCGTCGAGAAGTTCGGGCCGAAGGTCTTCGACATCATCGAGAACGAATCGAAGAAGCTCGAAGACGTCGAGGGCGTGGGCAAGAAACGCCGCATGGAAATCCGCGAGTCGTGGATGAAGCAGAAGGCCATCCACGGCATCATGCTGTTCCTGCATCAGCATGGCATCAGCTCCTCGCGGGCGCTGCGCATCTACAAGACCTATGGCGAGGAAGCGCAGGCGGTGCTGAAGGAGAATCCGTATCGCCTGGCGCAAGACATTCGCGGCATCGGCTTCAAAACAGCGGATGACATCGCCTACCATCTCGGCGTAGCCGAGGACGCGCCGGAGCGCATCAAGGCCGGCATTTTGCACGTGCTCGAAACAGCGGCGCAAAGCGGCCACTGCTGCTTTCCGGAGGCGAAGGTGGTTGAAAAAGCCACCGAGCTGCTCGGTGTGGAGGCATTGATTGCTCCGCAAGTCGAAGCACTGATCACAAGCGATCAGATCGAGCAGCACGGCGAGTT
>DAORHS010000773.1:0-2658 GCA_035438165.1 Prosthecobacter sp. | reverse complement strand
GCCGTCCAAAAGGTCCTGCTGCCCCTGCTGCTTCCGGGTGTTCTCGCCGGCGGACTGCTGGCCTTCACGCTTTCGATCGACGATTACGTCATCACCTTCTTTGTCTCCGGACCCGGCACCACGACGCTGCCGCTGCGCGTCGCCAGCATGATGAGAACCAGCCGCAGTCTGCCCATGATCAACGCCCTCAGCACGCTGCTCATCGCCAGCACCTTCATTCTCGCCCTTCTCAGTTCCCGTCTCCAACGCCGCGCATGACATCCCTCCTCAAATCCTGTGTCGATTTCCTCGAGCCGCCCGGTCTGATCTGGCTGGTTCTGACCATCAAGATCGCGCTGAACATTCGCCGCCGGCAATGGCGTTCGCTCGGCCTCACAAGCGCGGCCTGGCTTCTGCTCACGGTCACCGCGGCGCTGCCTGTGCCGCATCTGCTCATGGCCTCGCTCGAAAAAGAGTGGCCGCCGGTGGACCTCGCGGCGCTGCCGGAGTGTGATGCCATCATGGTGCTCGGAGGCAGTCTGGAACCGTCCACCAAGGAGCCTGCGGGCATCCACTTTCATGGCGGTGCCGACCGCATTTTTACGGTTCTGACGCTGGCGAGAATGGGAAAGGGCAAAAACCTGATCATCGGAGGCGGATCCTTCAAGACCACCGACGGCCGCTTTGTTTCTGAGGCCGACAGCGCGAGAGACTGGATTCGCTCCTGGCAGTTGGCATCGATTCCGATGCACAGCCTGGGCAATTGTGTGGATACGCATGACGAGGCGGTCAAGGTGGCGGCCCTGGCGAAGCAGAACGGCTGGAAGCATGTCGCGTTGGTCACCTCCGCCTATCACATGCGGAGGACGCAGGCCGTTTTTGCCAAGGCCGGCGTGCCCGTGGTGCCGGTGCCGTGCAACTATGAGAGCACGCCCATGCGCGGACGTCCGTTGAACTGGATCAGCGTGCCAAACGCCACCCACCTTCAGTTGTTTGAAGTTTGGATGCATGAGGTCATCGGCTGGTGGGCCTATCGGCTGCGCGGCTGGATTTGAACTGTTTTTGGGCGGCGGAACAGGCGCAACATCAGGGAAACAAAGCTTGCGCTTTGTCTCCTGCCGGGGTTGTGTGCCTCTACATGACTAGTGGCCTGGCTTTAGCCGATTCCATCATTCTTGGCGGTGAAAGCAGGACAGGCCCGGAGCTTATCCTGGCAACGAAGCGTTATGCCGCCGACAGCACCGCCAAAAGCTGGTGGTGCATCCTTTCCACCCTGGCGCTTTGGCTGGCGGTGATCGTGGGGACGCTGCTGGCTCCTCATCCCATTCTCAAGCTTGCTGGCAGCATTCTCTCCGGCCTCCTGCTGCTGCGTTTGTTCGTCATCTACCATGACCAGCAGCACAATGCCATCCTGCCCACCTCGAGGCTGGCCGAGTGGCTCATGTGGGCCTTTGGCATCCTGGCGCTGAGCCCGAGCAGCATCTGGCGCAGCTCGCACAATCATCATCACAACCACAATTCAAAGATCAAAGGCTCCCACATCGGCTCCTTCCCGATCATGACGAAGGATCACTACCTGAAGGCGTCCAAGTCGGCGCGGTGGATCTACCTCTTCATGCGTCATCCGCTGACCATTCTCTTCGGTTATCTCTTTGTCTTCCTGCACGGCATGTGCCTGCGCCCGTTTGTGATGAAGCCGCGGCAGCATTGGGACTGCCTCCTCGCCCTGCTCGTTCATGCAGGCATCGCCGGTGCGCTGATCCATTTCTTCGGCTGGCAGACCTGGCTGTTCGTGCAGGTCATCCCGCACTTCATCACGTATGCGATCGGCTCCTACCTGTTCTATGCGCAGCACAATTTTCCGGACGTGACCTTTTATGACAAGGCGGGCTGGACCTATGAGCGTGCCGCCATGGATTCATCCAGCTACATGAAAACCGGCCCGATCATGGCCTGGTTCTCCGCGAACATCGGCTATCATCACATCCATCATCTGAATGCACGCATTCCGTTTTATCGCCTGCCGGAAGTGCTCAGGGAGATGCCAGAGCTGCAAAAGCCCAAGATTACGACCCTGCACCCCCGCGACATCCTGCGCTGCCTGCGTCTGAAGGTTTGGGATGTGGAACTGCAGCGCATGGTTCCGCTTCCCGTCGCCTCAAGCTAAGAGGGCCGTCTTCAGCACCCACTTTTATGTTCACCGTCTCATCCCTGGCACAGCAGATCGGTGGCGAAGTCATCGGTGATGGAAATGTCGCAATCACCGGCATCGCGCCCGCCGATGGTGCACGCGCGGGCGATCTGACCTTCGCGGAGAAGGAAAGCTACCTCGCCGCCGCAGAGGCCAGCCAGGCCTCTGCAGTGCTTGTTCCTGCCGGTTTTGAATCGGCAACCAAAGTGCTCATTCGCGTCAAAAACCCGCGCATCGCCATCGCCAGGGTCCTGCCGCTCTTTTTTCCTCCGGAAACTCCCGCCGCAGGCATTCATTCCACCGCCGTGGTGGATCCCTCGGCTCAAATAGATGCGACAGCGTCCATCGGTCCGCACTGCGTGCTCGGTGCCGGCGTTTCAGTCGGAAAGAACACCGTTCTCATGGGCGGCAATCACATCGGCCGCGACAGCCGCATCGGCGACGATGTCTGCCTGCACCCGAACGTGGTGTTGTATCCGAAAACGCAG
>DAORHS010000772.1:0-2664 GCA_035438165.1 Prosthecobacter sp. | reverse complement strand
ACGCCGTCGATGGGGAAGATGCGGTCCTTGTCCGTGTTCACGATGAGCAGCGGACGCGGGGCTGCGAGTGCGACCATGCGCTCGAAATCCCAGCGGTAGGTGTTCACGAAGAACATGCAGTCGCAGTGGCCCTCGACGCAGCCGTCGATGACCTGGTTCTGCATGTCGGTGACGCCGGCGGTGGGGGCGCTGGCCTTGATGCGCTCATCCAGCGCGGTGATCCACCACGAGTACGCACCACCACCGCTGCGGCCGGTGACGCCGAAGCGGGTCTTGTCCACTTCCTTGCGCGTTTCGAGGTAGTCCAGCGCCCGGATGCAGCTCCAAGCCTCCAGTCCGGCAGGCGTGTAGCCGCGTGACCACCACCAGAAGCGTCCCTTGCTGTAGGTGCCGTGGTGTTCGCCGCGAATCTCGCCGAGCTGCACGGTGTCGATGATCATGCAGGCATAACCGTGCCTCGCGAACCAGACGCCGTGATGCTCGTAGCCCGCCTTGTTGCCGAGGCTGACGCCGTCTTTCACGATGTTTGCATGGCCGCAGACATAGAGGATCGTCGGCAGCGGCTTGGTCACCTTGTCAGGCAGATACAGGTTCGCCGTGACATAAAGTCCCGGCATCGACTGGAAGTGCATTTTTTCCACGACGTAGCCGTCGCCCTTCAACTCGCCGGTCTTGGTTGGCTTCAGCGGCGTTTTTTCCGGCAGGGGATCCAGCCCCAGCATCTCGAACATTTGTCGGCGATACTCCGGAGCCTTCGCCTTCCAGTCTTCAGCACTCTCGATGTGGTCGACGCCGTTGTTCAGTGCGATCTCGCGTGCCTGCCCGGCCAGGTAGCGGTCAAGGAGCTTGTTGCCCGGCGTGTCGGGTGTCTTTTCAGGATACGGTGAGGCTGCAAAGACAAGGGATGGCAGCAGGCAGAGGAGCAGGGAAGTGCGCATGGGGGTGGATCACAGCCAAAACGGCCCCCGAAGGCAAGACTGTTCGCGATTTGCGGCAGGAGGTGAGAACTTTGCAAAAAGACCAAATCAGAGGTTGCATAAAAATCGAAGCGTCTATATTCGCGCCCCTGTTTCAACAGACCCTGCTCGGGTGGCGGAATTGGTATACGCGCAAGACTAAGGATCTTGTGCCGAAAGGCTTAAGGGTTCGAGTCCCTTCCCGAGCACCACTCTTTGAAGTTCGAAGAGTTACGTGGAAAGAAGTGCGGAGAAGGTGGATGTGAGAATATTTTCAATCTGCCATTTTTCGCCATCATTCCGCTGCCGCAACCTCTGCCGCTGTGTGGATCCACGTTCAGTCCCGTGGATTTCTTGAGCGTTCATTCGTTTTCTTGGCTCAGGATTGCCTTCGGACACAAACAGATACCTGCAATTTTCCCCTCAACCGTGCTATAAATCTCAGTCGAAGGCGAACTGCTAACCTGGGCAATCCAGCGCAACGCGCAGCACTACGGCACTGGCTGGCTCTTCGCCACCAAGGACGCCCGCATCAAACTCTAACGCCTCTACCCATCAGCCCTGCTTGGAATGAACCACTGGTATCAAGGGACTTCGGGGCAAAACTGGCGGTGAGGGAGGGATTCGAACCCTCGGTAGCTGTTAAGGCTACGCATCTTTAGCAAAGATGTGCTTTCGACCACTCAGCCACCTCACCATTGTTGTTGTGCCCTGCCGGTCAGGCAGCGCGGTCGCCTATTTAGCGTGAAGCGTGGGAGATCGTCAAACGAAATGTCATCTTCACGCGCATCTCATTGGAGCAGGTCGGGCCTGTTCATGCGCGTGCGTTCCAGGGCTTGCTGCGCACGCCATTCGGCGATCTTCGCGTGATTCCCGCTTAGCAGCATTTCCGGCACCTTCATGTCACGATATTCCGCCGGTTTCGTGTATTGCGGAGCCTCCAGCAGACCGCTTTTGCCAAAGCTCTCCTCCACCGCGCTCATCTCATCCCCCAGCACGCCCGGCAGCAGGCGCACGATGGCATCCATCACCACCACGGCGGCGATGGCTCCGTTCGTCAGCACGTAGTCACCCAGGCTGACCTCCTCGTCCACCCAGTGCTCGATGATACGGTGGTCGATGCCCTCGTAGTGGCCGGAGAGGAAAATGAGATGCGGCTCCGCCGACAGGCGGCGGGCCGTGGCCTGATCAAAGCGCCTCCCTGCCGGTGAGAGGTAGATGATGCGCGCTTCCGGCGTGTCCAGGCGGTCCAGCGTCTCAAACACTGGCTCCGGGCGGATCACCATCCCTTGCCCGCCGCCATACGGCGTGTCATCCACATGGCGGTGCTTCCCCAGCCCCTGCTCGCGCAGATCATGCACGCGCAGGTCCAGAATCCCTTTTTCCTGCGCGCGTCCCATCATGCTCAGGCCCATCGGCACCGAGACCAGTTCCGGAAACAGCGTCACCACATCGATTCTCATGACAGCGCTATGCCGCAGCCTTTTCACCACGGCAAGCGCGGCATTCTTTCCCTCGCCGGGAATGCGCCTTGACGCTTCGGGTCAGACTTCTACTATCGCGGCTCCCCCATTTTTCCTCCATGAACATCCACGAGTATCAAGCCAAGCAACTGTTTGAAAAATTCGGCGTCGCCAGCCCCAAAGGCATCGTCGCCAGCACGGCGGAGGAGGCGGGTGCCGCCGCGCGCGAGATCGGCGGTGCGGGC
>DAORHS010000771.1:0-2664 GCA_035438165.1 Prosthecobacter sp. | reverse complement strand
ATAGGTCTTGTTGCGTGGCTTGGACTCGATGGTGACTTTGATCTCATCCGCCGGAGCTTCAGCCTTGGTCGTGGCGCCGTTCGTCGTCGCAGGAGCGTCCCGGGCCTCGGCAATTTCGATATTGAGAATGGTGGAGAGCAGTTCGGTGATGCGTTCCTTGCTGCCACGAGTTTTGAGGGGCTTCGCCAGCAGCCACGGAGCGTGCTCGTTTTCGCGCGTGACGACGATCTGGCCGGAGGCCTGGTTGAGTGTGATGCTGGTGATGACTTCGGCGGGCAGTCGCAGCAATTTGGGATCGCGCCAGGAGGCGGCGGGAATCTGCAGCACCACGGGAGCCTCGCTTTTGGCCAGATACCAGGCGGTCTCTCCGGCCCCTGTGTCTGGAATGCCGATATAGACGCTGTTTTCGATGACGGCAGGCGCTCCGAACCAGCATTCATGAACCACCTCGTCCCCGGCGAACAGACGCACCTTGTAGCGCGGTTTGTCGAGGCCGGTCTTCTGCCATTCGCCTTCATCAAACTCCTCGCGATGGATGCGTTCGATCCATTCCACGCCGTCGAGGGTGAGAATGAGGGCCGCCACTTTCTGAGGATCGGCCAGATCAGAGAAGGGGGCGTCGATGCGCCATGCGTTTCCATCGCGCACGATGGTGAGGGCTGAATTGTCGGCTGTTATCACCTCGACACGGGTGACGCCCTGTTTTTCGAAACGGGCGGGGCCGCGTTTGATTTCACGCAGTTCCTGGGCGGAGGGGAAGTAACGTTCGATGCCAAGAATGATCCCGCCCAGGGCGGCGACCAGCAGGAAAAGAAAGAGAGTGGTGCGTGCGCTCATGCGTCAAAAGTCAGTTCATGCCGCCCGCCGGCTGGCCCAGACCATGAAGCCGAGGCCGAGCACGATGCCAGGCAGGGTGATCGAGGTCACCCAGAAAATCAGTTCATGCTGTCTGCCGCTGAGTTCAATGCGGTAGGAACGCCTGGGCTTGGTGGGAATGCCGATGAGGCTTTCCCGGTTCATCAGCCAGTTCAAACCGGCGGCGACGAAGTCACGGCTGACGGCGAGCATGGTCAGCTTGTCGAGCAGCGTGGAGTTGGAGACCACCACCATGCGTGAGCTGTCAGCCCGTTCACTCTCATTGAGTGAAGCGCCACGCTCAATGCTGGCCGCCACATAGATCGGTGGCAGGGTGTCCTCTTCGTCCACGATGGGCAGTTCTTCGAGATACTGCCGCTCCCCCCAGAAGCGGGGCGAGGCACGGACGAGCGGCTGGACGCTGATGGCCTGCTCTCTGAGCGCGGTGTTCTGGTCACGCAGTTCCAGGGACTCCGACTGTCCGGCCAGGGTGATGGCGGACGAAGACAGATGGCGGATAAAAGGGATGTCCTTCATGAACTCCGCGATCACTGAGAACTCCTTCTTAGCACCGGTGCTGGTGCTTTCCGCCACCAGCACGCGGTCGCCGCGCGGACGCACGCCGTAGAGCGTGAGGAAGGCGTTCAGCCGTGAGGTTTCTCCGCCGGGATCAAGCATGACGAAAATGCCTGCCCGTTTGGTTTTCCAATAGTCGTCGAGCATGCTGATTTCACGCTCGGAGAGATCGTAACGCGCACCGAGAATGAGCAGGCCGTCGGCATCCCGCGGAATGCGGCTGACTTCGGAGAGGTTCAACTGGATGACTTCAAAGTTCTGCTGCTTGCCGAGGTCGATGACGGCGTTGTACGCATCGCTCTGCGCGGCATCGGAGCGGCTGCCCTTGCCGACGACGTAATAGAAACGTCGTACGGACCCTTCGACGACGGAGACGAGCGCGGAGGTGATGGCATCCTCCCCGCGAAACTCGATGATCTGCCGGTTGGTGGTGGTGCCAGACTCCCGCACGACGAGCTCCTCCTCGGTGATGAAGCGCTTGTTGGCACCGCAGCGAATCAGCACCCCGTTTTGAGCGAGGGAGAGACCGGTGTCCGCCTTGAGCTGTTCGGCACGCTCAATGTCACGCACCGGGTCGATGGAGCGGACTTTCACGCGCTGCCTGCCATGCAGGCGATACTCCTCCAGAAGGGACTGCACCTCTCCATAGACCTTGGCATCACGGCTAAAAACGATGTAGATCTGCACATCGCGGGACAGGCTGCTGAGATAGTTCAGGGTGGCCTGGCTGAGTGTGTAATCCTGGCCGGGGCTCAGATCCCAGCGCCAGTAATGCCGGTAGTTGAGGCGGTTGATGCCTGCGAAGAGCGCCAGCGCCAGAATGATCTGAACAAACACGTTCAGGCCGATGCCGGAACGCTTCGGCATTTCGAGCGGCCTGGCAGGCGGGACGGTGTGCGGTGGGGAATCCGGCATGATGATGATTCGATCCGATCTCAAGGGCGCCAGCGGCGGAATTCGACGACGTGGTGGGTGAAGGTCAGGAACAGCAGCGACATGCTCAGGTAGTAAACCAGAGGACGGCTGTCGATGAGCCCAGCGGTGAAAATGCGGATGTGCTCCGTGGCGGCGAAGTAATTGACGACGTCCACGATGGTGTCGGAAATCTTGCGTCCGACGACCATGATAAAGATACCGAGCAGGAAATGGATCAGGCTCAGGGTGAACGAGATGATCGCGGCGACGATTTGATTCGTGGTCAGCGACGACGCGAAGCACCCGACGGCAAGGTTG
>DAORHS010000770.1:0-2667 GCA_035438165.1 Prosthecobacter sp. | reverse complement strand
GACTGGCTGGGGGACGCGCCGCAGTCGCGCATCGTGACGACGCAAGGCGAGCAGATCACGGTGAACGAGATCGCGATGGACCAGGTTTTGACGGTGGAACGGCGGCGGGGCTGGCTGGAGTCGCTGACGAAGGCGATGCCTGAAATCAGTCCGGAGATGAAGGACCGGATCACCCGCGGACTCGATGTGCTGGCGCGGAAAAAATGGGTGCTGGCCCTGGGACTGGGCAAAGAGCGGGCGTTTGTGGCGGTGGCGAAATCGAAGGAGCAGATCCGTCTGGCGAACTCGGTGGAGGATTCGATGCTGGCACGACCGGAGATGCGAGAGCTGGACGCGGATGCAACGAGGGGCCTCGGACTGATCGCGTGCTGGGACGGGGTGTTTTGGGATGTCCTGCAATCGGACCAGCCGTTTCAGCCGATCGTGCGCGGACTGCTGGCGGGGCTGCAGTCGGAGAAGATGTTTGCGGGCGCGGCGATGGCGCTGGAGCCGCAGGCGATCGAGCTGGCGGCGGCGGAGCATGCGTTTTACCATCGCGAACACATGAACGGCGCGGCCGTGGCGTGGTGGGACGGTGGATTGCACGCGGACGTTTCCGGCGGGCTGGCCAAGGCGGATCTGCCCGTCCTTGCCCAGACGTCACTGTTCAACATGCTTCTGGATGAGCCTGAGGTGGTGTTTGGCCTGAGCGGGCAAGGCTCCACGACGGGAACCGGGCGAGCTTATTTTGAAGCCTGGATGCGTGCGGTGCATGCGACGACACGCGAGCTGGTCAAAGCGGGCGTGGGCGGGGAGAAGTCCGCCGAACTGTTCAAGCTGGTGGATCAGGCGGTGCTGCCGGGCGTGATCAGCGTGTATGATGGGACGAAAACGATCTGGCAGAAGGCGCTGGGAAGCGACGGGGTGTTTGTCCTCGATGTCGGCGGCAAAATGCCGCTGCTACCGGGCCTGCCACCGGGCGGAGAGGCGGTGCCGCTGCCGCGGATCGCCATGGCGCATGAGATCAAGAATCGTGAGCTCATTGGCGTGTCCTGGCAGAACATGGAGAGCGCTCTGCAGCAGTTGTTGAAGCACGTTCCTGCGCCGCAGCCGGTCCAGCTTCCGCCGGTTGTGATCAAACGGAGCGGTGATCTGACGAGCTACGGCTATGCGCTGCCCTTTGATTCCACAGATTTGCTGCCGTGTGCATCGCTGAACGAAAAGCTTTTCATGATGGGCACGTCTCAGGCGCAGCAGCAGCAAATGGCAGAGAGCCTCAAGCGGCCGGGCGCTCTCCAGGCTCCGGGCATGCGGATGAAAATGAGTTTCACCAAGCTGCGGGAGTTTCTGAAGGCCTTTGCAACGGTGCGTGCGCAGAATGGCGACACGAAGGCGTTGAAGACGGCACTGAAGTGGCTGGAACCGTTTGAAGTGATGGACCTGCGGCTGTGGAGCTACGAGGGACGGGGAAGAGGGAGCGTGTCATGGAAGATGCACGACGTGATGAGCTACGACTGACGGGAAACACACTCGTCTCACCGGACGAGTCTCCCAAACCGTGTGTCGTTCTCTCTCCTGATCGAATTACTTCGGAGCGACGGGCGCGGGCTCGGCCTGCACACGCCAGGCAAGCAGATCGTTTTCGTTTTTGACGTAAACGACAGGGACGGCCTGCCCCTTCGGACCATCGGGCAGGAGACGGCCTTCGGCGTCGAAGTTGGCGATGCGTGCGCCTGCATAACGAATCCAGCCTTGCAGGGCGCCAGAATCAGGATCGTAGCGATAGACATCCCGCCATTGCTTGGGCGTGGTGAGGCGAGGGCTGACGTAGGCGGGAGCGGTGGAGCGGTCGAGCACGTCGGGGAAGAGCACCTGGCTGAGCAGCGTGAGATTGAGACCGCGAAGCATGTAGCGCTCGCCCAGGGAAAGCCGGTCCGGCGGAGACATGGTGTCAACCTGGCCGGAGGCTGTCTCGATGAGGACTCCCTGCATGATGAGGCGATGCAGTTCGGCACGCACATCGGCGACGGCCGACGCCTTCGTTGAAGCGGCGGCGAGGGGGGCGAGCTCCCGCTGGAAGCCCATATAGAACGAATGGAAGCCGGCGATGGCATTGAGCACCTTCTCGACGGCGAGGCGCACGGTGAGTTCGGACTTTTCCGCGACGCCCGCCTTCAGGACGCCGCGGATGGATTCACCGAGCTTGGAGCGAAGCCCGGCGACCTCGTCTTTGCGCCGGTCATCCCGTTCAGCGGCATTGAAGGCATCGAGCTGGGGCTTGAGCGCCAGGTAGTGCTTCTGCAGTCCGCTGCGTTCGGCAGGAGCCAGGATCTGATCGAGCAGACGGCCGCGGAGGTTGTTGTCCTTCATGCTGAATGCGAGGAGGATCTTCATCCAGCGCGGGTCGGTGTCGGTGACGGGAAGGCCGAAGTCGGGGTTGTGCGTTTGATAATGGATTTCGGAGACGCGGCCGTTTTCGTCGTAGAAGTGCATCTCGTTGGGCAGCATGTAGAAGCTGATGATGGCGGGTGCGCTGATGCTGGCGCCGTTGTCGGCAAAGACACCGATGTCGATGCGATGACTGCGGATGCCGGTGGCGGCGATTATGGGCGGCGCCCAGCGCACACGCAGACGCATGACATTGCCGCCGGGTTCCGACTCGATACGGACGAAACGCGGATCGCCCTG
>DAORHS010000769.1:0-2668 GCA_035438165.1 Prosthecobacter sp. | reverse complement strand
CGACTACGACTTCAGTTTCATCTACCAGTTCGGTCGTAACGGAGCCCGTGACGTGCGCGCTTACGCAGGCAACATCGAAGTCGGCTACACCCTGGCTTCGAACCCTTGGAAACCGCGCTTCAGCCTGTTCTATGGCTATGCCAGCGGTGACCGTGACCCGACCGACAATCAGGACAACCGCTTCGAGCGTTTCTTCGGCTTTGGACGTCCCTGGTCGGCCAATGACTACATCTCGTTTGAAAACATCAGCACTCCCAAAGCACGTGTGGAAATCAAGCCGCGGCAAAATCTCCGCATCGACTTCGGTTATAGCTACTACTGGCTAGCGAGTGACAAGGATCGCTTCAGAGGTGCCAACAATGCCCGAGATGTCACCGGGCGCAGCGGAAGCTTCGTGGGTCAGGAGTTCGACATTCGTGCTCGCTACACCTTGAGCCCGAAGACTGAATTCACCCTCGGCTATGCCTACTTCAAGGCAGGCGACTTCATCCAAAACCGCGTCCGCAGCGGCGACACCGACTTCGCCTACTTCGAGTTCAGCCACCGCTTTTTCTAATCCTCCATCTCATCATTCCAACTCTCCAAATCATCATGAAAAAATCTCTCTCCATCCTCTCCGCCTCACTTCTCGGCTTCACCGCTCAAGCCGCTGACTTCGAACTGCTCAACGTCTCCTACGATCCCACGCGTGAACTCTACGCCGAGTTCAACAAAGCCTTCGCCAAGCATTACAAGGAGACTGCTGGCAAGAAGGTCAGCATCGACCAGTCACACGGCGGTTCGGGCAAGCAGGCGCGTGCGGTCATCGACGGTCTCGAAGCCGACGTCGTCACGCTCGCCCTCGCCGGTGACATCGACGTCATCGGCAAGCAGGCCGGTTTGATCGCTCCTGACTGGCAGAAGCGTCTGCCGAACAACAGCGCCCCTTACACGAGCACGATTGTGTTCGTGGTTCGGAAGGGGAACCCGAAGAACATCCAGGACTGGGACGACCTCGTGAAACCGGGCGTCAACGTCATCACGCCGAATCCGAAAACCTCGGGCGGCGCACGGTGGAACTATCTCGCCGCTTGGGCCTATGCGCTGAAGAAATTCGGCAGCGAGGACAAGGCAAAGGACTTCATCTCCGCGCTCTTCAAAAATGTGCCCGTGCTCGACACCGGTGCGCGTGGCTCCACCACCACCTTCGCGCAGCGTGGCATCGGCGATGTCTTTCTCTCATGGGAAAATGAAGCCTGGCTCATCCAGCGCGAGTTTCCAGGCCAGACGAAGATCGTCATTCCTTCGATCAGCATTCTCGCCGAGCCCACCGTGGCCGTGGTGGACAAGAATGCCGAGAAAAAAGGCACCGCCGAGGTAGCGACGGCTTATCTCGAATACCTCTACACGCCCGAAGCACAGGACATCATCGGAAAAAACTACTACCGCCCGCGTGATGCCGCCGCTGCTGCCAAATACAGCGCCCGCTTCCCGAAGCTGAACCTTGTCACCATCGACGCCGACTTCGGCGGCTGGGCGGCGGCGCAGAAGAAGCACTTCGATGACGGCGGCATTTTTGACCAGATCTACCAGCCGTAAAACGAGTTTTCCAACTCGTTTTCCCACGCGCCTTCGCCACCAAAAACCAACGAGTTGGGAAACTCGTTTTACAATGCCTCGCCAACGCCACATCCTTCCCGGTTTCCGACTCTCCCTCGGCTTCACCATCACATATCTCAGTCTCATTGTTCTCATTCCCTTGTCGATGCTGGTGTGGAAAGCATCCACTGGCGGCTGGGATGGCGTGATGAACACGATCACGCATTCACGGGTAATTGCGTCGCTGAAGCTCAGCTTCACCACCGCCTTCGTCGCCGCGCTCGTGAACGGCTTCTTTGGCCTGCTCACCGCCTGGGCCTTGGAACGCTACTCGTTTCCAGGCCGTCGCCTGCTGGATGCCATGGTCGATCTGCCGTTCGCGCTTCCCACAGCCGTCGCCGGTATAGCATTGGTCACGTTGTATGCGCCGAACGGCTGGATCGGCGCGTGGCTGGCACAATACGACATCAAGGCTGCCTACGCACCGCTCGGCATCACGATTGCGCTCGTCTTCGTCGGCTTTCCATTCGTCGTACGCACTTTGCAGCCCGTCATCGCCGATCTCTCGATGGAGTTGGAAGAGGCAGCCGCCTGTCTCGGTGCGAACCGCTGGCAGACGCTCACACGAGTGGTGTTTCCCACGCTGCTGCCCGCGACGCTCGCCGGCATGACGCTCGCCTTTGGCCGCGCCGTCGGTGAATATGGCAGCGTCGTCTTCATCTCCGGCAATCTGCCGTTCAAGACCGAAATCGCTCCTTTGCTCATCACCATGCGTCTGGAGGAATACGATTACAGTGGCGCTGCGACGATTGGCGTCGTCATGCTCCTTGCCTCGTTCCTGATACTGCTCATCGCCGACATCCTCGCCCAGTGGAACCGCAAACGTACCGGACATTGATTCATCATGGCAGCCATCATTGAAATTCATCCCGCACGCCGTCATTCCAAGCTCCGCCGTGCCACCGCCGAGTCCGCATGGTCGCGCTGGCTCGTTATCAGCAGTGCCGTGGGCTTCATGACGCTCATGTTTGTGCTCCCGCTCGTCGTCATCTTTCAGGAGGCTTTCCGCAAAGGCTGGGAAGGCTACGTC
>DAORHS010000768.1:0-2669 GCA_035438165.1 Prosthecobacter sp. | reverse complement strand
ATCGCCACAGAAGACGCGCGCTTTTATTCCCATCCAGGCTACGATCTCATCGGGCTCACTCGTGCCGCCGTGGCGAACTTCAGCTCGAAGGGCATCCGGCAGGGCGGCAGCACCATCACGCAGCAGCTCGCGCGCAATGCCTTTGGCCTCCAAGGACGGACATATGAACGGAAGCTGACGGAAATTTTTCTGGCCATGCGCATCGAGCGTGAGTGCACGAAAGATCAGATCCTCACGGACTACATGAACCGCATCTACCTTGGTCATGGGTGCAGCGGTGTGGGGGCCGCTGCTCGCTGCTATTTTGGCAAGGACGTGCGCGACATCAGCCTCACGGAGGCCGCCACGCTCGCCGGCATCATCAAGGCACCCGTGGCATTCTCGCCCATCACCCAGCCGAAACTGGCCCGTCAAAAGCGCGACCTTACGTTGAGGCGCATGGCGGAAACCGGGGCCATCTCCGAGGCGGAGGCCGCCGCGGCCCAGGAACTGCCACTCGTCGTCAGACATGACAAAACCCACGTGCGCACCGGCTACATGCTGGCGGCTGCGCGGGCGGAATTTCAGAGCCTGGGTCTCAAGCCGGGTACTCCGCCAACCATGTCGATGACTCCGCGCCTGGACTGGCAGAAACGGCTCGATGAGATGATGCGCCAGCATCTGGGGGCTCTCGTTTCCGAGGGAAAGGACGCCCTGCAAGGAGCCGTGATCGTGCTGGACAACCGCACCGGGTCCATCCTCGCCATGCAGGGCGGGCGCGACTTCACCACCAGCCCCTTCAATCGTGCTCTCGATGGCATCCGCCCTCCTGGCACCGTGCTCCTTCCGCTCGTCTATGCCGCCGCGCTCACCCTGAAGCCTGAGGTGACAGATGCCCCATTGATCGACGGCCCTCTCGACAACCGCCAGGCCATGATCGGCGGTCTTGTCGGCACGCTTGGCGAGTGGGGTGCCGATGGCGAGCCCGTCACCTACACAGGCGGCACCATCACTCCCATGCAGGCACTCCTTGAAGGGCGCACCGCCGCCACTGTCCGCCTCGGTTATGAAGTCGGGTTGGATCCTCTCCGTGCCGCCCTCAGCCGTTGCGGTTTCACCACGCCCCTGCGTACCGAGGCTGCCTTCACCCTCGGCCAGAGCCACGCACGTCTCATTGAACTGGCCCGTGCCTTCACGGCCATCGCCAATGATGGCCGTCCATGCCCCGCGCCCCACCTGCTCCTGGCGTCTTCCTCACCCCGCAGTGAGGAGGTCTTCAATCCTGCGGTTGTCTCCCATGTGCGCAACACCCTGATCTCAGGCATGACGCGGCCGGAGTACCGCAAGCCTCTCGTCGAACACAAGCTCGCGCAGAAGAGCATCGCCGGCTTCGGCGGCGTCACATACGACCGCACGGATGCATGGTTCATCGGCTTTGACCGCGTCCTCACCTGCCTCGTCTGGATCGGGCACGACAAAGACATCCCCATCAGTTCCAAGGCTACCGCTGCCACCGTGGCTCTTCCTCTTTGGGCCGCCGTGTTTGAGATGGTCACCGCCGGCCAGCCGAAGGGGTGGGATGCCAAGGGAGGTCTCCCCAAACTGCTGGCCGTCCCGCTGCGCGCCCTGCCTGTGGAGGATGAAATTCGCGTTCCTGCCATCCCGCCTGCATCCCAGGTGGTGCTCGGTCGCGACCCTTATGGGACCGCCACACCCGGTGCGGGTCCCTCTGCTCAATAAGGCTGCCAACAGACGCTGTGGGATCTTTACAGTCCCATCACCTGCTTCAGATACGCGATGCTCTGCCGTGCGATGGTCGGTGCGTCCGGCGTGTAGTCGAACACCTCGACGGAGAGGTAGCCGTCATAGTTCGTCTCGCGCAGCGCGGCGATGATCGGCTCGTATTTGACTTCACCCTGACCGGGGCCGCGCAGATTGGGGTCGTTCGTGTGGAAATGCACGGTCCACTCCTTGCTGTCGCGAATGATGTCCGGAATGGACTTTGATTCATCGCTCATGGCCTTCACATCGAGGTGAAGTTTGCAGGAAGGGTGGTCCACCAGCTTGCACAGGCGGATCGTTTCCTCCGCCGTGTTCAGGAAGTTCGTTTCTTTGCGGCCCAGCGGCTCCATGGCGATGACCACGCCGTACTTGCCGCACTCCTCGGCGACTTCGCGTACGCAATCTGCGGCACGCTTGAACGCGTCCTCGTAGTTCCATTCCGGCTGTAGATTGCGGGCTTTTGGGCTGCCCCAGACCATGATCCGGCCGCCGGTGGCGCCGCAGAACTGGGCCAGATGCCTGCCAAACTTCACTGTCTCTTTGCGCTGGAGAGCGTCCGGTGTTGTGATATGAAACCACGTGGGTTTGGTCAGCAGCCAGTGCAGTCCCAGAATCTCCAGTCCAAAGGACTTTGCTTTCTCGCACAAGGTCAGGGCTTCCTCCACGGTCAGCTCCCGGGGGTCTTCCTTCAGGGTGAAGGGGGCCAGTTCGATGGCGTGATAGCCGGCGGCGGCCACATCCTCACACATCTTTTCGAAGGAACAGTTCTGGTAGGTCTCGTTGCAGATCGCGAATCGCATAGGGGCGCAGAGTGCGCGGATGCCCCGCCACGTCAACACGGCTTGCGCAAAGGGGGGTATGTTGTGCTATCTTTTCCCATGCCAGCCATCCGACTCATCTTCCTATTG
>DAORHS010000767.1:0-2670 GCA_035438165.1 Prosthecobacter sp. | reverse complement strand
GGTTCTTTAACGCTTCGCCCAGCGCCTTGAGCCTCAAGGAAATCCGTCGAAAAGGAAACGAGGCCCTCCCGCGAGGAGTACCAGTCCAAGGAGCGGCTGGCGTCAGCCTGCCGTTGACGGTGGTTGGCGGCCCGCCTGCATCGCTGCGCGAAGCACTGCGGGCAGGTGGTCTGGAAAGGTAGGGCGGATGCTCCGTCATCCGCCGTTCAAAGACGGCGCAAATGCATCTTCCAGTCTTCTCATCTCGCCATCACTCCCAGTCTCCACCACTCCTCGCCTTCCATCCCGCGCTCTGCGCAATTCCTTGCCTTCGGATTCATTCCTCGCTTGGATGCCATCCTATCATAGGAAATTCCCGCCAGTCCTCCCGGATGAACAAAAAAGACCTCAGCGAGCGCGACATCTGCACCAAGTTCATCACGCCAGCCATCAACGCGGCAGGATGGAAGCAGCATCAGTTTCGCGAAGAGGTCAATCTGACGAAAGGGCGCGTCATTGTTCGCGGCCAGATTGCCACGCGCATCGAGAACCCCGACGCCAAAGGCGGCCCGAAACGTGCCGACTATGTCTTCTACGGACTGCCAAACCTCCCACTCGCTGTTCTGGAGGCAAAGAGGAACATCTTCGAAGTCGGCCACGGCATGCAGCAGGCGCTCCTCTATGCCGAGATGCTGGATGCGCCGTTTGCCATCAGTTCCAATGGCGATGGCTTCCTCATCCATGACCGGACGGGAATCACGCAGCCGGTTTCATGGGAGGTCGATCACTTTCCGACCTACGAAGAGCTGTGGGCCATCTACCAGCAATGGAAGCAGCTCACCAAGCCTGAAGAACTGAGCCTCATCGCCCAGCCCTACCACATCGACTCCACGGACAAGGAGGCGCACTACTACCAGAAGGTCGCCATCAATCGCACCGTGCAGGCCATCGCTCAGGGCATCCAGCGCATCCTGCTCGTCATGGCCACCGGCACGGGGAAGACCTACACCGCCTTTCAGATCATCTGGCGGCTCTGGAAGTCGAAGACCAAGAAGCGCATCCTCTTCCTCGCAGATCGAAACATTCTCGTCGATCAAACGATCCAGCAGGACTTCGCCCCCTTCGGCGAAAACATGCACAAGATCACCAACCGCGAGGTGAAGAAGAACTATGAGATCTATCTCTGCCTTTATCAGGCAGTGACGGGCAAGGAGGAGTGGAAGCAGATCTACAAGCAGTTCCCCGCCGATTTCTTCGACCTCGTCGTCATTGACGAGTGTCATCGCGGCAGTGCGGATGAGGACTCCGCCTGGCGGGACATCCTCGACTACTTCACCTCGGCCACTCACATTGGCCTCACGGCCACGCCCACGGAAACGAAGGATGTTTCCAACGAGCACTACTTCGGCAAGCCGCTCTACACCTACTCGCTGCGGCAAGGCATCGCTGACGGCTTCCTGGCCCCGTACAAAGTGATCCGCGTCGTCACGGATGTCGATGCGCTGGGCTACACGCCGGAGAAGGGCAAGACGGACAAGCACGGCCAGGTCGTCGAGCAGCGGCAATACAACACCAAGGACTTTGACCGCGACCTGATTCTCACGAAACGCACCGAATTCGTCGCGAAGCGTGTCTGGGAATACCTCCAGGCCACCGACCCGATGGCCAAGACCATCGTCTTCTGTGACGACCAGCCCCATGCTGAGCGAATGCGCCAGGAATTGGTGAAGCTCATCCCCGAAGCCGCCAGCAACCGCCGCTACGTCGTCCGCATCACCGGAGACGACACTGAGGGCAAGGCCCAGCTCTCCTACTTCATCGACAATGACGAGCCATTCCCCGTCATCGCCACCACCTCAAAGCTTCTTGCCACCGGCGTCGATGCCAAAACCTGCAAGCTAATCGTTCTCGATCAAAACATCGAGTCCATGACCCAGTTCAAGCAGATCATCGGACGTGGCACGCGCATCCGCGAAGACTACGGCAAGCTCTTCTTCACCATCATGGATTTCAAAGGGGCCACCCGCCTCTTCCAGGACAAAAAATTCGATGGCGATCCGGTCAGCATTTATGAACCCAAGCCGGATGAACCCATCGTCCCGCCTGACGATGAAGGCACGGGTGGCAGCAGTGTCCGGGAAGATCCTCCCGGCGATGGTGGCGACGATGATGCGGGTGACGACGAAGGGGGAGACACGGGCGGCAACACCGGAGGCCGCGTCCGCTACGTCTTGGATGATGTGGCCGTGGGTCGTGGTGTCGAGCGTGCCAGTTACCTGGATGAACACGGCAAACTCATCACCGAGGACTACCGCGTCTATCTCAGAGACGACATCCAGAAGACGCTCCGGCAGCAGTTCACCAGTCTGGATGACTTCCTCCTCCGCTGGAACGACGCCGAGCGGAAGCAGGCTGTCATCGACGAACTCAAGGAGCACGGCATCCCGCTGGAGATTCTCTCCCAGGCGGTGCCAAACGGGGCTGAGCTGGATGCCTTCGATCTCGTCGCCCACATCGCCTTTGATGCCAAGCCGCTCACCCGCAAGGAGCGGGCGGAGCAGGTGAAAAAGCGGAACTACTTCGCCAAATATGGCGATCAAGCCCGAGCGGTCCTCGAAGCGCTGCTGGAGAAGTATGCCGACCACGGCATCACCGACATCGAAGACCCCGCCATCCTCGAACTCCCGCCTT
>DAORHS010000766.1:0-2671 GCA_035438165.1 Prosthecobacter sp. | reverse complement strand
GGAGCATCAGCGGCCGGGGCGGCTTCTTCAGAAACGACTTCGTCGGCCACGGCGGGTTCGGGCGGCGGGGCCGGCTTTTCCTCCGGCGGGGTTTCGCGCGGTTTGTCCTGAATCTTGACGCCGAGCTCCATGATGAGGAGACGCGTCTCCATGTACGTGAGCGTGGTGGCGCATTCGCTGCGGAGGCGGTCCTGGATTTGATTGAGGCTCGCGCCTTCAGCGGCCCATTGTTCGACGAGTTGACGCTGTTGCGGAGTGAGATTGGCCATGAGCAGTGTTACGAGGCTGAAGCGGGTTTAGCCGTTCATCTTGTCGGTGACGATGTGGGAGAGGGTGGAGGCTTTGTCATACAGCGCCTTCACCTCCTCCAGGCTCAGGGCCTTGCCTTCCGGCACATCAAGGAGGGGGAGCATTTCTTCCAGGCCTTTGCGCAACTGCTGCAGCGCCGGATTCTTCATGATCGTCGGGTGCAGGCTGTCGAGGCTCATGAGGTAGTACTCGGCGATGTCGCGGCGGGTGAGCTGGCGGGTCTTTTCCTCGGCGTAGTTGTCGCGGATGCTCTGGGTGGAGATCTCCAGCGCACGCAGCCAGCCGCCGAGGCTGATGAGGTGCGCGATGTCCACGTCCCGCAGCATGACCATTTCCGCCTCGACATCCGCCTGCGTTTTGGCGAGCTCGACGCGGAGGTCCTGCCAGTTGCCCTTGAGGCTGTACTCAAACAGGCTCTGCTGGTGCTTGCCGAGGCGTGTTCCGGCGCCGAGCGCCTTGCCATACTTGACCATGGCGCGTCCCACGGATTCCATTTCTTCGACCTTCTCGCATTGTACGATGAGGAAGCCGTCGGCGATCAGGGTGCCGAGCCCCATGGCGACGATGATGCGGTCGGCGGGGGTTTTGTCGGTGAAGGGGCGCTTGAGGTCGTCGAAACGCAGCTTGCCGACGTTGTTGAGCATGTCGAAGAGCTTGCGGATCGAGGGCGTGGTGAACTGGTTCACGCCGAACTCCTCGCGCACATGCTCGTCGCCGATGATGTCCTCGGGGATGGGGTTCTTCTGCGGTGTGCGTTCCGCGGGCTCCTGGGCATGGAGCATGGTGATGCCGGCGGCTCCGAGCAGGGGCAGCAGCAGACGGGCGAAGGGACGGCGAATCATGGCGGCGATGATACGGAGTCGCTTCGGGATTTCCAGCGCGAGTCTGGAAAAGTCTTTAGGCGGCTCAAATCGCTACATTTGCAGTGATGGCTTCGTTAACTGCCTCCATCATGCGCCAGCTCATCTGCCTGCTCCTTCTCGCCGCCCTGAATCTGCCCGCCCAGGAGGTGCCGCCGCCGCTGACCGAGTACATGGGCCGCCAGGTGGCCATGACGATGCACTGGAAGGGGGCGGAGTGGCTGATGCGCCGCGTGCGCGAGCGTGAGGAGGCCACCACGCTGATGCGCCAGGAGCTGAAGGTGAAGCCCGGCATGGTCGTGTGTGACATGGGCTGCGGCAACGGCTACCACACGCTGCCGCTGGCCGGGATGGTGGGTGAAACGGGCAAGGTCTATGCAGTCGATGTGCAGCCCGAGATGATCGAGATGCTGCAGGCCAACATCGAGAAGAAGGGGCTGAAGAACATCGTGCCGATCAACAGCCTCTATCACGATCCGAAGCTGCCGCCGAACACCTGCGACATGATTGTGATGGTGGATGTCTATCACGAGTTCTCCCATCCGGTGCAGATGCTCGCGGGCATGCGCGCGGCCCTGAAGCCGGACGGCCAGCTTGTGCTGGCAGAGTACCGCGCCGAGGATGACAGCGTGCCGATCAAGCCCGAGCACAAGATGAGCAAGGCGCAGATCAACAAGGAGATGAACGCCAACGGCTTCAAACTCGTGCGCGAGTTCGACGGCCTGCCCTGGCAGCACCTGATGTTTTTTGGGAAGGCGGACTCAAAGTAGGAGCCGGAAATCCTACAGCACGTTCACCGCCGCGCCGCCATCGACCACGATGCCCTGACCGGTGATGTAGCTGCCGGCTTCACTGGCGAGCATCAAAGCCGGACCGGCAAGCTCACGCGGCGCGGCCCAGCGTTTCACCGCCGTGCGGTCGGCGAAGTACTTCTTCTCCTCGTCGTTGAGCAGCTTGCCGGGCATGTCGGTGAGGAAGGGGCCGGGGCAGAGGCAGTTCACCGTGATGCCGTAAGGCCCCAGATCGAGCGCGCTGGCACGGGCGAGGCCGATGAGCGCAGCCTTGCAGGCGCAATAGACATTCCGTTTCAAACGACCGCCAACGCCGAGCACGCTGGAGATATGGATGATGCGCCCCCACTTCCGCCCCTTCATGCCGGGCACCACGGCGCGGGTCAGGCTCATCACGGCGGTGAGATCCACCTCGACGTTGCGGTCCCAGACCTCGTCGGTGATTTCATCGATGGCCTGCGGGTTGTTGATGCCCGCGTTGTTGACGAGGATGTCGATCTTGCCGAGGCGCTTTTCAGCTTCGACGGCCAGGGCTTTGACAGCGGCGCGGTCGGCCATGTCGGCGACCATCCATTCGACTTTCACACTCAAGCCTTCGCCGATCTCCGCGGCGGCGGCTTTGAGGTCGTCCGCGTTGCGGCTGGAGATGAAGACATCGGCGCCCGCTTCGGCGAAGCCGCGTGCCATCGCTTTGCCAAGACCTTTGCTGCC